>DASVVZ010000057.1:0-2725 GCA_036389875.1 Pyrinomonadaceae bacterium | reverse complement strand
ACGACCTGCGGCGAGAGCCCTTCGGCGCGCACGGTGACGCGTGTCACGCTGCCGGTGGAAGCCCGGGCAATCTCCGTGATAGTTCCCCTCAACTCTTCCACACGCATGTAGACGGAGCCGCCCGCAGAAGGCTGTGTCTTCTGAGCGCGAAGCGGGGCAAACAACCGCACGCGCTGGCCCACTGTGAGGCTGGTGTCGGAAGCCTCGCGCGAAGGAGCCAGGCGCAAGCCTTCGGACTCCATCAAGGTAAGCCACGTGCTGCCGTCCACGCCTATGAACTTGGCTGTAAGACGCGCGCCGTCGTTGCGAACGAGCGTAAGGCTGGCCGTGTCCGGGCCGCTTCCGCCCTGGTTGAAGCCGAACTCAGCCGGAAGATTGAACATCTCAGCATCCGCCTCCGGCAGGCGAGCTACTACGGAGCGCCCGTCTCCGAGCACGTAACCGGCGACAATGTTGGTGTAGACAAATTGATTGACGGACGAAGGCTCCAAGACCCTGGCGTCGGTAAAGGCCAGCCATGTCCTAAGCTTCCAGCCGCTCAGCCTGTGAACTATGGTGATGACCTGCTGCGGCTGCTGCGCAACCGGCGTAACCGACGAAGCAGTCACAGGCGTCTGGGGCGTCGATAGCGGAGGCGAAACAGGCTTTGCGGGAACAGGCGTATCAGGCTGCGGCTGCTTAGGAAGCTGCTGCGTGGGAACCCGTCTGCTCTGACCGAACGCCGCCGCGCACGCGCTCAACAGGAGCAGTGCAAACAGCAGAGACGCCACGCGCTTTGTGTAAAACTTAAGAGACAAGCTGCTTAACCTCAAAAATAGCTGAACAATTCAAAACTCTTTACCAGACGCCCTTTTCGCTGGCGGGGATGAGACGCGCTTTGTCGCGCCGCCCGATTAGCTCCTGACCGCCAAAGTTGACGGGAGAGAGCGTGCGTCTTGTTCCCTGCCCGTCTTCAAATCTTAGCTGAGTTGAAGCTGCAGAGGGGACGGAAAAGACAGGAGCGCCGCCCGTTGACGCATACACACTGCCCTGGCTCGTCACATCCTGCGCGCCGCTAGATGCCATGTCGTTAGAGAAGATGCGCTGCGGTACAGGCTCCCTTGAGCCCTCCGTCCTGGTGTAGGCAGACCGCGCGCTCCTTGCGTTGCGCGCTCGCCGGGCCTGATTCGAGCCGGATGGCCGCACATCGTTTGAGGTAGCGGCTGGCGCGACCGCCAGCATAGAGACTTTATCCCTGGTGTCCACGCTCTCGCGCTCTTTCATATTCGCCCCTGTGATTGAAGCGGATTGTGGCGCGCCGGAGGGCACGGGCCGAGTCTGACGATAAACGACTACGGCCACCAGTAACAGAGTCACGCAAGCGGCAGCCGCTATAGACTGAGCGCCCGGTGCAAAGCCCGCGAGTAAGCGGCCAGCGCCTGCCTGCTCTCGTCCTGCTTCGTTAAGGCGAGCCCTCAGCCTCCAATCAAAGTCGGGCGGCGCCGGGATTTTTTCCAGGCTTCCGACCAGCAGCCTGAGGGACGCGCGCTCCTTTGAGAAGGCGCGGCAAGTCTCGCACGACAGCAGATGCGCGTTCGCCCCCGCAGACAGAGCCGCGCCCATTTCCAGTTCTTCAATCTCCCTGATTACAGCCTTACACTTCATAACCTTTAGCTCAACTCCAAACATCATAGATATGCGCGCAGCTTGTCGCGAAGCAGATTGCGCCCGCGACTGATGCGTGATTTGACCGTTCCCTCGCTTGCCTCCAGAATGCGCGCAATCTCTTCGTAGGTCTTACCTTCGACATCCCTGAGCACTAGCGGCGCTCTATACTTTTCCGGCAGCGTGGTGATGGCACGCGCCACGGCCTTACGCCTCTCCTCGTCTACCAGCGCGGCGTCCTGTAGCGGGCGCGCGTCCGCAGGATTAATCTCGACGGCCTCTTCCCTGCCGTCGCGCGTCTGAATGACGCCGGTCAGGGAGACCAGCCGTCGGCGCTTTCGCTTGCGAAGCTCGCTGATAGCCAGATTGGTTGCGATGCGATAGATGTATGTGGAAAAGGCATAGCTCGTCTGGTATCTGTCGCGCGCTCTATAGATGCGAACGAAAGTCTCCTGAGCCAGGTCTACCGCGCCTTCATAATCGCTCGTCATGCGATAGATGTAGCTCGTAATCTGGCTCCTGTAGCGCCTGACCAACTCGGCAAAAGCCGCCTCATCTCCTTCCCGCGTAGCCTCAAGCAGAGCGTGATCCGTCGGGGGATCACAATTTCCGACAGACTGCGGCATAGTCGCGCCGAACATTAGCTCGTCAATAGAGGTCAGCGTGCTCATTAGGGTGGGTAGGCTCTACTTACTGGCATTTCGCGCGTCGCCCGTCGCCTGCTTGTCCTCTAACGGAATTGCGCTGGAACGCGCCGGAAGAGTATGGGAAATCCCTGACTTTTCCGCGATGCGGGCATTATACCTTTCGCAAGGCGCTTTCCCGCAAGCTCTATCACGCCGCCGGAGGGCCGTAGTTCCAGAAACTCCCGGCGGGCATACACGCGCGACGGCAAAAATGGAGAGAGAGCGGCAAGGTACTTTTTAAGTACAGGCTTGCCGCTCTCTCTTGGGAAATCGTTTCCGGGTTACTGGCGCGCGGAGGTTCGCTGCGAGGCATCCGGGTTCTGGAAAAGCGACTCTTCCATCTTGACGCCGTAGGTGACGGTCATGACGCGCGTCTCCTGGGACTGTTTGCCGTC
>DASVVZ010000056.1:0-5049 GCA_036389875.1 Pyrinomonadaceae bacterium | reverse complement strand
AGCGTCTCGACGGGCGCTTCCGGAGGAGGCGACGGCCTCTCTTCCCTGCGCGCCGGTGCCGGGTCGTTCAATCCGAGCGAGATGAACTGCTCTTTATTCTTGCGTCTCCAAAATGCCATGAATCCTACAGATGCCTTCTTGAATTAAGAACCGTGTTAAGTGAAAGAAGGATTATAAACACAACAGCCGCACTACGACAAAAGCCGGGCGTAGATACCCCTGAATTCTCTCAAAAAAGAGTGGCGGGCATCTGCCGAAACAAATGCCCGCCCGACTTTTGATTTACTGAAGCTTTCCCGTTGCCACCCAAGGGGAATCAGTATGCTAGAGCGTGGCTGAGTTGATTCATCACACGGCGCGCTTTGCGCTTGATCAGAGCACGCTTAATCATGCCAGTGGGCCATGCCATCTTCCACGTCATGAGAATCGCCCCCTTCCACGTGGGGCGAAAGACGTTGGCCTTTTCGTCCAGATACAGATACCCGAACTCGACTTGTCGCATCAGGGTTTTGGTAAATGAAGTTGAGAGAGCGCGGATTTCATCCCCCTTCGCCGGAAGATAGCTGTAAACGCCAGGCCCCTGTGCGTGCGGCTGTACCATCTGCCTGTGAAGCTTGTAGAGCGCCCAGGGATTTTTGACTTCCGGGAACTGATAGAGGCGCTTTTCAGGATAGGTTCTGTAAGGATTAGGGTCGGTGCCAGTGTTCGTGCATATCTCGACGCCGTTCGACAACTCCGTGCTGAACTCTATAATTGAGCGGTGGATGCTGCTCAAGCCCGCCTCTGCCAGCATGTCGTAACAGAGCGCCGCTTCATTCGTCTGCCGATTAACCAGCAGCAGGAGGTAGGCCCTGACGCTGGTCGTTAGTTCGCCTTTATGCAGACACGCCACCGTCTCAAAGCCCAGCCCGCCGAGTATCTCCCTTGAGCGCGAGAAGGCCGCGAAAATCTGTGGCGGCAAATCCCTCGGATTCACTACGGTAAAATCCGGGTATGCCTGGCTCTTTTGTGTCAGATAGATGACCAGAGGCCCCAGCAGGTGCGGCGCAAGCAGTAAGAGAAAGATTATAAGCAGGTACACTTTGAAGCTCCTTTTTTGTAAGAGTCCGGGAATGCCGTGAGACGCGTGTCGCTTGCCTTAGACCTGCGCCGGAGCGGGTGGCGCTGGCTGTTCAGTAGTCGCGGGCTTGACTCCATTCGACCCTGTCTTGGCGGGCTGGCGCAGGCGCACGCGGCCCGGCGAAATCTGTCCTGACGAGCAGGCTTCCATCAGCGCCGCCACGACCGATTCGTCATAGCGCGTGCCCACGAACTTCCGTATGAGGCCGAGCGCGTCCTCGAACTTCATGGCCTTTTGATAGGGCCGGTCGGTCGTCATGGCGTCGAAGGTATCTGCGACGGCGACTATGCGCGCCTGCATGGGAATCTCGTCGCCCTTCAAGCCCTGCGGGTAGCCGTTGCCGTCAACCATCTCATGGTGCATGTACATGCCCGGCAGAAAATCCTTCATGGCGGGAATCTGCGACATTATCTTGAAGCCCTTCTGCGGGTGCTGCTTCATTATCTCGAACTCTTCCGTCGTCAGGGCCGAGGGCTTCTTCAGTATGTTGTCGTCAATGCCTATCTTGCCCACGTCGTGAAGCAGCGCGCTCACGCGTATGTTCTCGACCTCATCGTCGGGTATATCCAGCCTCTGCGCTATGGCAACCGAGATGCGCGAGACGCGCTCGGAATGGCCGCGCGTGTAGGGGTCTTTGCCGTCTATGGCTGCGGCCAGAGCCTTGACTGTGCCTATGAACAGCTCGCGATTCTCGTCTGCGGCGCGTTGCAGGTCTGTGATGAAGCATTCGACCTGATCCGTCATGATGTTGAAAGAGTTGCCCAGGTCGCCAAGCTCCGTGCGGCTGCGAACCGTTATGCGCTGCGAGAAGTCGCCGCCGGCTATTCTGTGCGCGCCCGCGGCAAGCTCTCGCACGGGCTGCGTGAGGCGCTTTGCGCCTATGAAGCCAATCAGCAGCACAAAGAGCGCCGCCACCATGCTTATCATAAACGTCTGGCGGCGCATGTCTGCGACGGACGCCAGGGCGGCACGCTCGTCCTGTATCGCTATCACTCCCAGGCGCGAGTTGCTTCCAAGCTCTGCCGTAGCATAGGAGCCTAGCATCTCTACGCGCTTGCCGTCGCGCACGGCCGCGAAGGGAGAGAGCGCCGACTGAACCTGCGTGCCTGATTCGAGCCAGTCCTGCACTACCTTCAGGTCAGACATGGAGCGCTGGCTGAAGGCCACGCGTTCATCCGGGTGCGCTACGGCCCTCCCCTGCTGGTCAACGGCGAAGACCACGGGCAGCCCGGCTTCAAGAAGCTCCTGCTCGCTCTTGGCCGAAGGCTGCTGCACGGCCCTGAATACTTCGCGGAAAGAGATGATGGCTACGACCGCAGCAACCACTTCGTCGCCGCTCTCTCCGCCCATAACGGGCGCTGCTATGGTCAAACCCATCTCCTGGCCCGAGCGAATTATCTCGGGACGGCTGACTACGAGTCCCCGGCCACTCATGCGCGCAAGGACTTCGCCCACGCGCTCGTCCACTTCCTGACGGCGAATCACGTCGGGCTGAAATGCCGTGTGCGGCTCTCCCTGCACAGGCAGGATGGCTAGGGCAATCAGGTTCGGGTCGTCCTGCAAAGTCTTCAGGAGCCTGCGGTCGGCTCCCGCTTCGTTAAGCGTGCGCACGCCGCCCGCAAGCTCGAAGGCGCGCGCAAGCCCCGTCACCACGTCCCTGTAGCGTTGCCCGTAAAGCTCTATCTGCCGCGCCTTATCCTGCACAAGCTGCGCCTGATAGCGCCCTTCGACCGAACGCAGTTCTTCCGCGCTGCGGTTAGAGAGCAGCCAGCCCGCCAGAGCAAGCGGGAAAAGCCCCACGACCAGAAGGACTCCCAGGACTATGTAAAGGAGGCGCAATCGCCGGAAACGGTCAAGCATGGAAGGCTTAGGATTTCTGAAGCGCTCAAGCCGGATTAAAAGCCGTAATAAAAGTCTGGGCAAGGCTCATTCGGCTCAAAATGGGATTAGCAAAGCCGACTGCCAACGGTAATCGGCTGGAAGCTATAGTACGTGGTTGGCTTATGCCTGTCAATGTTTAGCTATTTTTAATTCCTTGACGTAAAAGGGTTAATTAACAACTTTCACGATATCGCTCAAGGGATTGGCGGCGTACAGAGAGCTTTCCCAGTAGATTTGGGGTAAGTGGGGAGAGGGAAAGAACGCGTGTCGCAAAATGGGCCTTGCGGTATAAGATAATTTGACAGACTGAAAGGGTCTTGGGCGCGTCTAAATGGTTGGGCGCGATGGAGCAGCCTCGCGTGACTTGCGGCGAAACATCTGCTCCGGTTCTCGTAAGTGCTCACGGCGTGACTCCCTTTTACGGCGCGAGAGAGGATGGAGACGACCAGCGACGAGCAGATGGTAGAGCGTGCTCTTTCGGGCGACGCTGACGCTTTCGGCGTGATTGTGCGTCGCTGGGAGCGTCGTATCTACGCGCTGGCCTTCGGCATGCTGGGGCGCGAAGAGGACGCGCGCGACGCTACGCAGGAGACTTTTCTGGCGGCGTTTCGCAACCTGCGTGGATTTCGCGGCGAGGCAAAGGTTTCGTCCTGGCTGCATCGCATAGCCGTCAACCAGTGCATCACCAGGCAGCGCCGGGCGCGCGTACGTGCCGAATCGGCGCTTGAGGATGAGCCCGAGCGTGATGAGGCCTCTTTCACGGCAGCCGCGATTGACTCGCCGTCGCGCCAGGCCGAAGCCCATGAGCGGGCTGACGCTGTCAGGCGAGCCGTCTCGGCCTTACCCGTTGAGCTGAGACAGATCATCGTCATGAAAGAGTTTGAGGAGATGACGTTTCAGGAGATAGCGCAGGCGCTCGATTTGCCACTGAGCACGGTTAAAAGCCGCCTCTACACGGCGCTTAAACAGTTAAGAATGAGGCTCGGAAGCCACGGCTAAAGGGCTTGAGATAAACCAGAAGAGGTTCAGGATAATGAAGGAGAAGCCGGAACAGACCACGATTTGCGCTCAAGGGGAGGAGCTGGTCGCTTACCTTTACGGCGAATTGGGCGACCACGAGGCGGCCCAGTTCAGGCGCCACATGGAGCAGTGCGGCTCTTGCGAGCAGGAACTGGCTGCGTTCGGCCGAGTGCGCGAGGACGTAATAGAATGGCGAAACCGGTCGCTTCCCTCCTTCGACTTCCAGCAAGCGCCCCTTTACTCAAATGCGGAAGCGGCGACGCAGAAGCGCTCGGCACTGGCAGCGCTTCGTCAATTCTTCACGCTCGCCCCTGTGTGGATGCGGGCGGCTACGGCAGCGGCCGCTCTGGCCATCTGCGCGCTGGTAGCCTTCACCGCCATACATTTCTCGGAACGGCCAGAAGCCATGGTCAAAGTCACGCCGAAAGCCCCCGAACAGGCTCAGCCTCGTGAGACGGCCGGGCCAAGCACAGTAGAGATTAACCGTAGCGAGCCTCAGGATGCCAAAGAGAAGCAGGCGGATGTAGTCGAGCAGCGCCCGGTTGAAATCGCTAATGACAATAACGTAGTGCCTCGCAGAAAATCACGCAGGCAGACGGCTGGGATGCCCGTCGTCGTTGCTCAACAGAGGAAAGCGACGCCGGACAAAGCCAGGGCTTCGCAGCAGGCGCGCCAGCAGTTGGCAGAGCTTGTGCAGTCATCCAGGGATGAAGACAGCGGCTTGCCCAGGTTGTCGGATTTGATAGACGATTCGAGCGGCTCTAATTAAGCCTTTGCGCCGGTTGCTCTACTATATTATACGAGACGGAAGATAAGGAGCATTGACTATGAAGCTGATTAATAGCCGGGAGCAGGGCGCGGCATTCGTGCTCATCTCCTTTCTGCTTCTCATTATCCTTGCGCCTGCGCAAGCCTTCGCGCAGGATGAGGAGGCAGGCCCGCCACAGGAGCAGACCGAGCCGAGGCCTCCGAGAAGGGACGGCGACCTGGTACGGCAACTGAATCTGTCGCCGGAGCAGATTGAGAAG
>DASVVZ010000055.1:0-7209 GCA_036389875.1 Pyrinomonadaceae bacterium | reverse complement strand
GAACCAGAAGTAGATTCCGGCGAAGATGCCGAAAATCGCCGCCACTCCCATCACCAGGTGAAAGTGCGCGAGCACGAAATAGGTGTCGTGCATGGAAAGGTCCAGGGTGGTCTGTCCAAGCACGAGCCCCGTGATTCCGCCTGCGACGAAAAGCGAGACGAAGCCTATGGCGAAGAGCATGGGGCTGGTGAAGCGTATGCGCCCGCCCCACAATGTGCCCAGCCAGTTGAAGGTCTTAATCGCGGAAGGCACGCCAATCGAGAGCGTCAGGATGGAGAAGGCCATGCCGGAATAAGGGCTCATGCCGCTAATGAACATGTGATGGCCCCAGACGAAGAAGCCGAGCAATCCTATGCCGAACATGGCGAAGACCATCGCCCTGTAACCGAAGACGGGCTTGCGCGCGAAGGTCGAGAGAATGTGTGACGTTGCGCCCATGCCCGGCAGGATGGCTATGTAAACCTCCGGGTGGCCGAAGAACCAGAAGAGGTGCTGCCAAAGGATGGGCGAGCCGCCCTTGTGGCTTGAAAGCAGGCGGTCGCTGATGACCAGCCCGCCCGGAATAAAGAAGCTCGTGCCGGCCTCTCTGTCAAGAAAGAGGAGTATGCCGGCAGCCAGCAGAACCGGGAAGGCCAGGAGCGCCAGCACGGCCGTCGTAAACCAAGACCAGCAGGTCAACGGCATACGCATCAAGCTCAAACCGCGAGCACGCATGTTCAGAAGCGTTGTGATGAAGTTCAATGCGCCCAGGAGCGACCCCATGCAGAAGATGGCTATGCTCGTAATCCACAGGTTCATGCCCATCCCCTGCCCCGGCCCCGCGGCGGCTCCGATGGCGCTCAGTGTCGGATAGGCCGTCCAGCCTCCTATGGGCGCTCCGCCTTCAACGAAGAGTGCGGAGATGAGAACTATAAAGCCGCAGAGAGTGACCCAGAAGGAGAGCATGTTCAGGGTCGGAAAGGCCATGTCGTCCGCGCCGATTTGAATCGGCAGGAAGTAGTTGCCGAAGCCCCCCTGCGGCGCTGTCGTAAGCACGAAGAAGACCATCATGGTTCCGTGCATTGTCACCAGGGAGAGATAGAACTCCGGCTGCATGACGCCCTTCGGCGCGCCCGCGGGGAAGAGCGTGCCGAGTATGGGCCAGGTTGTCCCGGGCCAGGTCAGGTTCAGGCGCATCAGTACGGACAGGAACATCCCTACGAAGACGGAGGCCATCGCCAGCAGGAGATACTGAATGCCTATCACCTTATGGTCAATGCTGAAGATGTATTTGCGTATAAAGCTCGTAGGCGCAGGGTGACGATGCACGCCCTCCGCGTGAGTCGCGTGAACAGCTTCCGCTTCAGCCATCAATTCCTCCAGGGATTTTAGATTGGAATGGCAGCACGTCTTGAGCAGCTACAATCCCGTCAGTTAATCCAAAATCGTCTCATTGGTATTTTTTCAACAGTTCGCCCATGCGCGCCTGGAACTGAGCCTGTGGCAGCGCCACCAGCTCGTCGTATTCGTTAGCGGGAAGGACAAGCATGTAGCTCTTCATCTTGAAATGGAACTGGCCGCATAGCTCTGCGCAGGCCAGCTCGTACTTGCCCGCCTTGTTCGCCGTGAAGTGAACCTTTATGTTCATTCCCGGCACAAGGTCTTGCTTGAACCTCAGCTGCGGAACCCAGAAGCTGTGCGTCACGTCCTTGGCCCTGAGGGTCAATTCCACGGGACGGTTCAAAGGGACTGCGATGCTGGCCACGACCGCGTCGTCTTTCGCCAGCGTATCGTTCTGGTCAAGCCCCACGAAGTTGAGGTCTGCGTCCGAGATGAGCTTCGGGTCTGTGCGCCCGAACTGCTTGTCCGCGCCCGGGTAATGAAAGTTCCACTGGAACTGCTGCGCGACGACTTCTATCTGCGCGGTGCCGGGCGGCGCCGACTGAAAGTGCAGGCTGGCCCAGACGCGCTGACCGAGGACGGCCAACCCGATGAAGATGATGGCCGTGATGACAGTCCAGGTCATCTCCAGCGTGTTGCTGCCGTGCGAGTAGAGAGCGCGCTCGCCCCGGCCCGTCTCCCTGTAGCGCCACACCATGTAGCCGAGCCCGACCTGCGCCAGCACGAAGGAGATGCCTACAACTATGATGGTGATGAGAAACTGCTGGTCGTAGGCGGGGCCGTGCTCGGAAATGGACGGCGGAAACCACCAGCCCATAAAGAAGAGGCCCACCGAGAAGACAGTCAGAAGCCAAATCACAACGGCCAGCGCGCGACCTGTCATAGAAGCTCCTTTTATTGGCGAATGGCTAATAGTAACTGGACGAATCCGTCTTTCTATTTACCATTCACCATTTACCGATTTAAGACCATCAGGACGAACAGCAAGGGTAAGTACAGGACTGACGCCAGCAGCAGCCTGCGCGCCTGCTGTCTTGTTCTGGAGATGGCGCAGGTGATGCTGCTGTAAAGAAAGAGAAGCCCGAGAATCATCGCTCCCGCCAGATAGACACTGCCAGAGATGCCCAGGGCTGTGGGCATCAGGCTGACGGGAATGAGCATCAGCGTATTGACGACAATCTGTTGGGCGGTCAAGCGCCCCGCTGGCTCTACCACCGGCAGCATGCAGATGCCAGCGCGTGCGTAATCTTCCTTGTACATCCAGGCGATTGCCAGAAAGTGCGGGAACTGCCACAGGAACAGAATGGCAAACAGAGACCACGCGCCTATCGTTACTTCGCCCGTGGCCGCCACCCAGCCCATAAGCGGCGGCATGGCTCCGGGGAAAGCTCCTATCGCCGTAGAGAGCGTCGTCCGCGTCTTTAAGGGAGTGTAAAGAAATAGATAGCCGCCTATGACCGTGAGCCCGAGGGCTGCGGTCAAAGGATTAACCAGAAGCGCAAGGTACGCTTCGGCGCTCAGGGTCAAAGCCACACCGAAGAGGAGCGCCTGCGCGGGCGAGAGCCTTCCCGTAGGCAATGGCCTGGCGGCAGTGCGCCGCATGCGCGCGTCCAGATGCCGCTCCATGTATTGATTGATCGTGGCGATTCCCGAAGAGAGAAGCGCTATGCCAATCATGGCGTGGATGAAACGTTCGTAATTGAAAGCACCAAAGGGTGCGGCCAGGCAGAACCCGGCTGCCGCAGTCAGCACTATGAGAAAGGTTATGCGCGGCTTGGTTAATTCGGAATAGGCTGCGACGCGCTCGCGCAAAGACAAAGGCCCTACCGCTTCCGGCTCTATTACGATTGGCTCCGCCACGGCAGTAGCCGCGACGCCCCCCTGGTCAAGCTCTATGACGACGCTTTTCATAAACAGACTTCAGTCATAAATCTCAGGCTCAAAAAAAGGAGAACCCGGCGACAATGAATCCTTTCCTGGTCAATAGTGAATAGTAAATGGTGAATAGACGAACCGCCTCTTTCTATTTACCATTCACCATTTACTATTTACCTTCAAAATGATGGGTGACAGTGACAGGTTACAGGAAACGGCTCCCGATTGTCACTTTGTCACCCACCATTTCTTTTAATGTCGCAGGTTTTCAGTGGCGCATCCCCATCATCATTGGAAATTCGAGCGCGGGCAGTAGCTCAAGAGAGCCGCCCGTCAACTCTGCCACGGTCTTGCTGCTGTCGAAAGAGAAATTGGCGCTCCCGGCTGCGCTCGCCGGAACCGTCACCTCCATAGTCTGCTCGCCGAATCTCTCGTGCCAGGCGATGACAGTGTACTTGCCCGGCGGCACGTCCTTGATGGTGAAAGAGCCGTCCGCGCCGCTCACGGCGAAGAACGGATGCTTGAGCACGCCCACGTAAGCCTTCATCCACGGATGCTGGTTGCACTTGACCGGGATGAGGGTCTCGGGCCGCGCGAAAGTCTTCTCAATCGGCGGAGTCGATGGCGGCTGCGAGACGTTCCATGCAGGGTTGCCCTGCTTGGGCTGCACGTTGATGTTGTGCGCGGTCGGGTCGCTGTTGACAACGCTGAATTTCTGGTTGACCTGAACGCCGATTACGTGCGGGGCATAGTGGCACCCGACCTGATCCAGCACCGCGGGGCTGCCTGGCGTCGGGAATGTATAGCCGCTGATGCGACTGCCGCCCGTGACAGAACCGTCCTTAATATAGACGAAGACGTTCTGAAGCTTCCCGTCCTTGGCCACGACCGTCTCGGCTACAGCGTTAGGGTTCTTGGACGCGCAGGCAGTGTCTGCGCTCATGTCTATCGTCTGAGACGCGGGCGGGCTGCCCGTTAAGGCTATAGCGCCCGTGATGCTGCCAAGATTTGCGGGCGGCTTATAGGGCGTGCCCGCCTGTTCCTCTTCCGTCTCGTCATCGGCTTCAGCCTCGTCGCTGCTTTTCTTGCAGGACGCAAGCGTAAAGAGAGAAAGCGATAAAAGAATCAGAAATGTGAGCCAGAATTTAGCTCGTTTTGAAAACATATTGATTGTCCCCTCCTGGGGTTAATAGATAACGCAACTCCGCAGGTTCAGGCAAATGCGCCCGGCGCTCATTTCTGCTTTGCGACGAACAGGTACGCGCTCGCGGCCAGAGCCCGCCACCCGTTTGCCGCTCGCGTATGGGCCGCCCGCTGCCGAGCACTGTTTCTGCGATTCATCGCTAGGCTATTACGTCGCTTTGCCGGCAGAGCGCGATTGTTACGGCTCACGGGCTGAGTACCGCCGCCGCTAGCGGCTGGCGCGGTCTTCTCCGTAGGCGCGGGCGTCTGACCGCTCGTAGCCGCCGGCGAGCCCGTGCCCAAGGCCCTCTGCTCCTGCGGCGTCATCAGGAACATGTAGCGCACAAGGAGCCGCGCGTGATCCCTGTGATAATCCTTGAAGGCGTCGGGCGTCGGGCCGTTGAAGACCCAGCGCTCGCCCTCTCGCTTAAATAACTCCGAAGGCATGGCCGTGCCCGGCGCTATCTGTTGCGGGTCGAGCAGCCAGCGGAAAGTCCAGTCGGGCTTGAGGCGCTCGCTCGCCAGAAGGAAGTTAGGAGCCGAAGCCGTCTTGTCATGCTCGGCGTCGCCCGTGATGTGGCACTTCAAACACGGCGCGCCCTGGGAGGTGAAGAGCGAGCGGGCCAGCAGCTTCTCCTGGTCGCTCATAGGCTCAAGCTTCTCACGTATGTACGGCTCTTCCTGCGAAGAGATGGCCATGAAGAAGCGCACGAGGGTTCTAAGCTCGTTGGGCGAGAAGTTGAAGGTAGGCATACGCGTCTTCAGGTATGGCCGTATGCCGTTCCGGTCAAGGCCCGGCTGTGGCCTGAAAAACTGCGGGCCGCCCGCGCCCGCGCCTGTACCGCCGCCGGCACTTCCGGTGCTGCCGGGCGTGGCGCTTCCAGCGCCGCCACCGCCACCCTGCGCGTTGTTCTTGTCGCCGCTCTGGCCCGGAAGCTGTGCAGTCTGGTTATTCCCCTGCCCGGCCTGCTGTCCGGCCTGTCCGTTGCCGCGCTGGCCGTTGCTGTTACCGGTGGTCGGGAACTGCGTCTCGTTCGAGCGCTGCGGCTGCGCGCCGACGGTCTTATCGGAGCGGCCGGGCTCCGCCACGCCCGAGTCCCCGCTCAAGGACGGGTCCAGCAGGAATCGCAGCAGCCAATCAGGGTCTACGCGTGCCCCCTCCGAAGTCAGTTGCGGGGGCAGTTGCGAGCGCCAGTCCTCATTCTGATAGAGCGGCAGACTGCTTAAGACAGACTTCTGCCCGACCTGCACGTTGTGACAGCCCATGCAGTTGTATTTCTTTATGACCCACCAGCCCTCCTGTATGTCGCGCCCGCGATTCTCAGGATTGTAGAAGAGCGAGGCCGGTACGTTCGCTCCCTCCGTGCCGACGCTTCCCCGCAGGAAGGTGACGAGCGCGTTACGCCACTCTTCCGTCAGGTACGGCCTGGGCATACGCAGCTGGTCTTTGGGCTCCTTCTCCTTGCCCCTGTCGTAGACGGATGGGTCGCTCAGCTTGTGGTCGAAGAATCCCCTGTGGTTGTACCACTCCCTGCCGTTCTGATAGAGGCCCGTGGGGTCGTTACCGTATTCGGCGGGCCGTGTCAGCATGGCGAAGTCCAGGCGCTCTATAGGCGTTGCGCCTTCGGCCGTCAACTCCTTGCCTATGCGCTGCTCGTCCTCAAGCCCCTTTATCTCGTGGCAACCGGCGCAGCCGTACTGCTTGACGAGCGTGCGCCCCTTCTCCTTCAGGTTCGGGTCGTCCATGTAAGAGGCTTCGGGGTAGTTCGCGCCCTTGCCGAGCGAGAAGAGGTATGTAGCTATGTCGCGCGCCTCTGCATCCGTCAGACGGAAGTTGGGCATCACCGTCATGTTCTGAATTTGCAGCTCCGCCCCGTCGTTCGGACACTTCGAGTGGTCTGTGTCGAAGACGTATGGCAGGCCCTTCTTCTCATAATCCTCTCTCGTTAAGTCGCGCTTCTCCTTAGGACAGTAAGGCGCGTAGCGCTCGCGAGGGTTATAAATCCAGTGGACTATGTACTCGAAGTTGGCCTTATCACCTACGCGCGTGAGGTTGGCAGCGAACCTGCCCCCCACGGCCTGTTCGCCCTCGCCTATGGAGTGGCAGGCCATGCAGCCTTTGGTCTCGAAAAGCTCTTTGCCGTTCGCGCCGTTGCCGCCCCTCTGTTCAGGCAGTCGCCCGTCGAAGGCATCCTGCCAGAGGAAGGCCGCTATGGCTTTTCGCTCTTCGTCCTCGCGCGTGTTCTCCTGTGAGCGGGAGTTCCCCTGCCCGTCTATGCGCCAGAAGGTAGGCATCTTTGTGCCGGGCCGGAAGCTTTGCGGGTCATGCAGCCAGACGGGAATCCATTCCCGCCTGAGTTTGAGCCGCACGTCCTTCAGATTCGGCCCGACCTTCTTCTGGTCTTGAAGCAGGTAGCGGGACTGTAGGTTGAGCTGGTCTATGCGGGCGGCAATCTGGCTGTTGGTGACGCGCAGGCTTTCTGCGCGGCCCTGTAACATCTGTGCTTCCGTGTCGCTCTTGGCAGTAGCCGCGGCCTCCGTCGCAATGCGAGCATCGCGGTCGTTACTTGTTATCTGCTCTTCCAGCTGCGTGATGGTCTGACGCGTGCCCGAGAGAGCGTCCGCCTCGCGGTCATAGCCTTCATAACGGTGACAGCCAACGCAGCCGCGCTCCTGAAACAAGTCCCTGCCGAGGTTGAGCGTGTCCGCGCCCTGTGTGACGCGGTCTCCGGCGTGGCACTGCTGGCAGCCGGCCTGCATGTTCTCTCGCTC
>DASVVZ010000054.1:0-1573 GCA_036389875.1 Pyrinomonadaceae bacterium | reverse complement strand
AGATTATCTTCGAGCCACGCAGCGTCCTCTTCGGAAACATCGCTCGAGGCGTTCTCGTGCCGCCGCTTCTGGCGGCGCAGCTCATCGTAGCAGGAATTATATGCGATGCGCGCAAGCCAGGCAGCAAACGATGCCTGCTGCTCGTTGGAGAAATCATTCAGGGCGAAGTAGGCTTTGGTGAAACTCTCCTGAACTACCTCTTCCACCTGTTCGCGCTGGCGAAAGAACCGGCTGGCTATGAGGCTTACGCGGCGGCGATGACGATTGAAAAGCTCCTCGAAGGCGGATTCTTCCCCGGCGCGTACGCGCATCACCAGCTCAACGTCCGTTGGCTCAAGGGGCGAGTGCGCTTGCTCTTCCTGTTTGATTGAGGTGGGGCCGTCTGGCATCTCGTCATCAATTATGAACTGCCCTGGGTCTCTCCCGTCCTGCCTGTAAAGCCTAAGGTTAATCTCTTTATATGCATAAAGGAAAATCGAAAATAGCCCGGCAGTTTATTACCGGGCTATTTTCGTATCCCCCCAGGGGACTTTTGTTCGGGATAGTTTACGTCAGGTTACTGCTGAGTGGTCTGGCCGGAATTATTGCGACGAGCGCGCCGTTCCTGCATCTTCTGCTCACGCTGCTGTCGAAGCGTCGCGAGCTGGGCCTTCTGCTCTGCGGTCAGAACATTGTAAATCTCCGACATCATGCGGGCGTGCGCGACTTCACGCTCGACGCGCGCGTTGGCTCGGGCCTGTGCTGCCGCGCGCACCTGAGCTTCGTCGAAAGTGCCATTGCCGAAGCCTTTGAAGTCTGCGCGCTGACCGCGTCGCTGCTCGCGCTGCGCCTTCGCGCTCTCGCGGTAGCGAGTAGCTATCTGCTTAATCTGCTCTTTCTGCGCATCCGTCAGGTTGAGCTGCTCGGCCAAACGCCCGCCGAAGAGGCCGCCGCGCCTGCCGCCGAAGCCCCTGCCGTCCCTACGGCGCTCGCCGCGAGCTTTGCCGCCGTCCTGGCCTTGCGCCGTCTGCTGTTGAGCGAAACCCGTGACGCCCGTGAGAGCCATCACCACACTGAAGGCCAGAGCGCCTACGATTTTTCTTGAACCAGTTAATTGCATCTTTTGTCTTTCTCTCCAAAATGTTGAAATATTGCCGAGCCCAGATTCTGTGACATGCAGGGAGAATGACGCCTCAATCCGGTCAGTCGGTAATTTAGACGCGCCACTCTCAGGTTTGGTTACATTTTTTCGGGATGATGAAAGAGGCTCCTTACAGGACTTCGGGGACGAGCGCCGTGCGAAAGCCCAGCAGCGTCCAGTCCGTCTCAAGCTCGACCTCGTTGATATAGGAAAAATCATGGGGCGCGTTTGAGCCTACGCCGTAACAGGTGGCGTTACCCGCCTCGTCCCTGTAAAAGCCGAGCTCAAGCGATTCCGTCTCGCTCCATTCAGGGTGAAAGATATTTCCTACGAAATTGAAGACGGCGGGCGGGCAGATGGTCAGTCGATAGCCCTTGGGCAGCACTCGCCGCGCTCGCCAATCCTCATTCACTACCGACAGAAATTCTCTGAGCGAAAGATAGTTGTGGTCGA
>DASVVZ010000053.1:0-3917 GCA_036389875.1 Pyrinomonadaceae bacterium | reverse complement strand
GGCTACGACCACGCGCCGCACGGCCACGCGGAGATAATCTTCGATAACGTGCGCGTCCCCGTGTCGAATATGCTGCTGGGAGAGGGGCGGGGATTCGAGATAGCCCAGGGCCGGCTCGGGCCCGGGCGCATACACCATTGCATGCGGCTGATTGGAATCGCTGAACGCGCGCTCGAAGAGATGTGCAGGCGTGTGCTGGAGCGCACGGCCTTCGGCCACACTCTCTCGGAGCAGGGGACTATTCGCGCAGACATAGCCAATTCTCGTATAGAGCTTGAACAGGCCAGGCTCCTGACTATGAAGGCCGCTTACATGATGGACGTCGCGGGCAACAAGGCCGCGCGCTCTGAGATAGCCATGATAAAAGTCGTCGCGCCTAACGTTGCGCTGCGAGTGCTGGACAGAGCCATACAGGCTCATGGCGGCGGCGGCGTCTCGG
Organism: Pyrinomonadaceae bacterium; assembly: GCA_036389875.1. Lineage (GTDB taxonomy): Bacteria > Acidobacteriota > Blastocatellia > Pyrinomonadales > Pyrinomonadaceae > JACVRN01. The sequence goes on along the minus strand of DASVVZ010000053.1, from coordinate 3,478 downwards.
AAGATTTTATCCTCGCCTCGTCCTGGGCCAACGCACGCACGCTCAGGCTCGCCGACGGCCCCGACGAAGTTCACATGGAATCAATCGCCAGGATGGAGCTCGGTAAATATAAAGAGAGAACGTAAGGGAGAGGGTTCGGTGGCGGCAACGCGGATCGAAAATATAGATGAGCTCAGGGGGCGCGTCGGGCAGGAGGTGGCCGCAAGCGACTGGTTCGAGGTAACGCAGGAGCGCATAAACCTCTTTGCCGAAGCGACAGAAGACCGTCAGTGGATTCACACTGAGCCGGAGCGCGCGCGGCGCGAGTCGCCCTTTAAGACGACAATCGCGCATGGCTTTCTGACCCTCTCGCTCCTGAGCGAATTGATGAATCGGGCGATAGAGGTCGGGGGGCTTCGCATGGGAATCAATTACGGGCTCAGCCGCGTGCGCTTTGTCCGTCCCGTGCCATCAGGCTCTCGCATACGCGCCCGCTTCGCCCTCTCTGAAGTCGAAGAGATTAGCGGAGGCTTGCAGGCCGCCTGGAGCGTGACGGTCGAGCGCGAGGGCAGCGACAAGCCCTGCTGCATGGCCGAATGGCTCGTCAGATATTACGTTTGAGAAAAGGAAGCAAAGATAATGACAGATCGTGCAGAGAAGCTGCTCGTCACACTTCAGGACGGCATCAAGCGCATCACCATCAATCGCCCCGAGAGGCGAAACTCGGTTGACCACGAGATGATTGAGTTGATGCGCGACGCCATGCAAAATTCCGAGGCTGACAAAACGCGCGTCATTATATTGACGGGCGCGGGCGATTCCTTCTGCGCCGGGGCAGACCTTGTGGCCACCAGCGCAACCGACATAGCCAATTATGATGTCACGCGTGCGATTCGTGAAAACGTCAACCCGACCATCATGGCCATGCGCAATCTGCCGGTTCCAATCATCGCGCGCGTACATGGCCACGCGGTCGGCGTGGGCCACAACTACGCGCTGGCCTGCGACATGATTATAGCTTCCGAGCAGGCTCTCTTCGGACAGGCCTTCGTCAAGATCGGCCTCATGCCCGACGGCGGCAGCACCTTCATACTGCCTCGCATGGTCGGTTACCAGAAGGCGTTCGAGCTGATGGCTACGGGCGAGATTATAGGAGCACAGGAAGCCCTGCGCCTCGGGCTGGTCAATCGAGTAGTGCCGTTTTCGGAACTGGACGCGACCGTTGACGCGATTGCCGAGCGTTTAGCTTCCGCCCCGCAGATCGCCTTGGCGAAGATAAAGGCTGCGCTCAACCACAGCACTTACGGCGACCTGCCCTCGGCGCTGGAGTTTGAGGCGGTGAATCAGGACGCCTGCTTTCACTCGCCTGACTTTATGGAGGGCGTCACGGCCTTCGTCCAAAAGCGCAAAGCCGTATTCGGCGGCAACTGATAAGATCAATCGGACAGCCATTACTAACTTGAGCGAGGGTTATTTAAGGAGACTATGAGCGACAGCAGAGAGACGCGCACCAGAACAATAACGTGGGAAGACCCTCGTGCCCTGGCGGAAGCCGGGCGCAGCTTGTCCGGGCTTGAGTACCTGCAAAAAATCGTGGCCGGAGAGCTGCCGCGGCCGCCCATTGGCTCGCTCATGAACTTTGCCATCACGGAGCTATCGGAAGGCCGCGCGGTCTTCGCCGTGGAGCCCGCCGAGTATCACTACAATCCTATCGGCGTAGTTCACGGCGGCCTGGCGGCGACTCTTCTGGATTCCGCCATGGGATGCGCCGTGCATTCCATGCTGCCTGCCGGTGCGGGCTACACTACGCTTGAGATAAAGGTGAACTACGTGCGCGCCATAACGGCTGAGACGGGGACTGTCAGGTGCGAGGCGGAAGTGATTTACCTGGGCGGCCGCACGGCCACGGCCGAAGGCAGAGTCATAGACGCGCAGGGAAAGCTCTACGCTCACGGCACGACCACCTGCATCATCTTCCGCCCCTGATTGAAGAGAAACAGTAGTGACGACCGATTCATCCGACACGCGAGCAGTACGAACAAGTGAAGAGCTTGACTGGAACGCTCTAGCACGTTTCACGCGCCAAAGGCTTAAGGAGGTGCTGGGCGCAGAGTTCGACTCTTCGGCACCCATCAAGGTAGAGCAGTTCCCGGGAGGACACTCTAACCTGACTTATCTCTTGCGCTTCGGAGAGCAGGAGTTCGTGCTGAGGCGTCCGCCGTTCGGGCCCGTGCCGCAGAAGGCGCACGACATGGCGCGAGAGTATCGAATACTGGAAGCCGTGCATCCGGTCTACACGCTCGCGCCCCGTCCCTTCCTGCTCTGCGAAGACCAGAGCGTCATAGGCTCCACCTTCTATCTGATGGAGCGCAGGCGCGGGCTGGTGGTGCGCGTAGAGGAGCCGCCGGAACTCTCGGGCCGTCCGGCAGAGCGCGCTAGAGCCAGCCGCGCCATGATAGACGCGCTGGCAAGTCTTCATAATATTGACATAGACACGCACGGCCTCTCGGCTTTAGGCAAGCCTGCGGGCTTTGTGGAGCGGCAGGTGCGAGGCTGGAATGAGCGCTGGCACGGGTCGCAAACCAGCGAGCTGCCGGAGATGGACGCGCTCGCAGCATGGCTGATTCAGAGGCTGCCGCCCGAGGCTGAAAGGCATACGCTCGTACACGGCGATTTCAAGCTGGACAACGTGATGCTGGATGCCTTGGACGTGGGGCGGCTCGTCGGCGTCTTCGACTGGGAGATGGCCGCGGTCGGCGACCCGCTGATAGACCTGGGGATACTGCTGGCCTACTGGGTTCACGTCTCTGCGGCAGAGCAGACGGATGCCGTGTCTACGGTCACCCGGCGCGAAGGCTGGTTCACGCGCCCGGAGCTTCTGGAGCGCTACAGTGAACGCACGGGAGCCGACCTCTCGCGCATAGCTTTCTACGAAGTATTCGCCGTCTTCAAACTGGCAGTTGTGCTTCAGCAGATTTTTTACCGTTACCGACGTGGACAGACGGACGACCCGCGCTTCGCCCATCTAGGCGAGCGCGTCAACTGGCTTGCCGGCATCGCCGCCGGGCTCGCCGAAAAGGCTTGAGAGAGATTGATTCATTGATTCTATAGGAAGATTTACGCGGCGATTCTGTGGGCGCAGGGGGAAGCCCCCTATCGGCTGAAGAGGCGGAGCTGGAAGCGCCGCGTGCGGGCAAAGTGCTGGTGAAAGTCAACGACGCGCTCTTGATTGACCTTCACTCTAATCCAAAATCCAAAATGGTTTAGCCGACGAGCAGCACTTTGCCGCTGCGGCCGGCACGCTCCGAGTGCTCTATGGCGGCGAGCACGTCCGCGAGCGGGTACTCAGCTTCGACAGGCGGGACAACCTCGTTTGTGGCCATCAGTCGCAGCAGCTCCATTGTGACTTTCTGTTGTTGTTCGGGCGCGGCGGAGCGAAACCATTCGCCAAGCCAGAAGCCGCGTATGGTGGCTGATGTAAATATCATGCGACCGCTAT
>DASVVZ010000052.1:0-4178 GCA_036389875.1 Pyrinomonadaceae bacterium | reverse complement strand
TGCCGTCGATGCCCGTCTCCTGCCAGCGCAGGTCGTTCTCGACCGGCGCGGCGAACAGGATGAAGAGGCGCGTGGCGTCCGCCCCGTAGGCCGCGATCATCTCGTTCGGGTCGACGCCGTTGTTCGAAGACTTCGACATCTTCTCGAACGGCCCCACGTTGACGGGCTGTCCGTCCGCGACCAGTGTCGCGCTGCCCACGCGCCCCTTGTCGTCGCGCACCACGTCCACGTCCGCCGGGTTGAAGTAGAACTTCTGCCCCGCCTCCTCGCCGTCGCGGTAGAAGGTCTCGGCGACGACCATGCCCTGCGTCATCAGGCGCTTCACCGGCTCGCTAAAGCCGACCAGCCCGATGTCGCGCATGAACTTCGTCCAGAAGCGCGTGTACAGCAGGTGCAACACGGCGTGTTCGACGCCGCCGATGTACTGGTCGACGGGAGTCCAGTACGAGACCTTCTCCTTGTCGAACGGCGCTTCCGCGTTGTGCGGGTCGCAGTAGCGGAAGTAGTACCATGAAGAGTCTACGAACGTGTCCATGGTGTCCGTGTCACGCCTGGCAGCGCCAGCGCACCTGGGACAAGTCGTGTTGACAAACTCCGGCACAGTCTCCAGGGGCGAGCCCGTGGCGCTAAAATCCGCGCCCTGCGGCAACAGCACCGGCAAATCCTTTTCCGGTACAGGAACTATGCCGCACTCAGGACAGTGAATCATGGGGATAGGCGCGCCCCAGAACCTCTGTCGCGAGATGCCCCAGTCGCGCAGGCGATAAGTGACGGCCATCTCGCCAAAGCCCCTGCTTTGAGCGAACTCCGCCATCTCGCGCATGGCATCACCGGAGAGCTTGCCGCTCCAGTCGCCCGAGTTGACCAGCATGCCGTACTCCGCGAAGGCTTCCTTCATCTCCGTGGACTGGTCTGCGCCCAGCTGCGGGTCAAAGCCGCTGGGCTCCTGCTCGTGCGTGACCGGCGCTATCACCTGTCGTATCGGCAGCGTGTATTTCTGCGCGAACTCGAAATCGCGTTCGTCGTGCGCGGGCACGCTCATGACAGCGCCCGTGCCGTACTCTGTCAGGACATAGTTTCCAACCCACACGGGCACAATCTCGCCGCTAAAGGGATTGATTGCCTGCAAGCCTGTGTTGACGCCCTCCTTCTCCTCTTCAGCGCCCGGCTCGGCGGCACGGTTGCGAGCCTCTCGCACGCGCTCAATGAAGGCGTCAACGTCCGTCTTCAACGCGGAGTCTTTCATCAAGTCCGACAACAGAGGATGCTCCGGGGCCAGCACAATCGCGTTCGCGCCGTAGATGGTGTCAATGCGGGTGGTAAAGACGCGCACCTTTGCCTGAGTGTCCTTGATGGCAAAGTCTACGTAAGCGCCTGCGGACTTGCCTATCCAGTTGCGCTGCATCGTCAGGACGCGCTCGGGCCAGCCCGCCTCTATCTCCTTCATGTCTTCCAGCAAGCTTTCGGCGTAATCCGTGATGCGAACGAACCACTGCTCCAAATCCTTCTTGACCACAGGGTTCTCGCAGCGCCAGCACAAGCCGCCCGACGCCTGCTCGTTGGACAAAACGGTCTGACAATTCGGGCACCAGTTGACGGGCGACATGCGGCGGTAAACCAGACCGCGCTCGTGCATCTTCAGGAAGAACCACTGATCCCACCTGTAATATTCGGGCGTGTGCGCGGCAATCTCTCGCCGCCAGTCGAAGCTCATGCCCAGCCGCTTCATCTGCCCGCGCATGTGATTGATGTTGTCTTCAGTCCAGACGCGGGGGTCGATGCCGCGCTTGATGGCAGCCTGCTCGGCGGGCTGGCCGAAGCTGTCCCAGCCGATGGGGTGCAGGACGTTGAAGCCCTGCAAGCGCTTGTACCAAGAGAGCGCGTCGCCTATGGAGTAGTTGCGAACGTGCCCCATGTGCAAAAAGCCGGACGGGTAGGGCAGCATCTCCAGGCAGTAATAGTGCGGGCGAGCCGAGTCGGGCTCTACCTCAAATACGCCGCGCCCGTCCCAGCTCTTCTGCCATTTCTCTTCTATCTTTTCAGGGAAATATTTTTCGTCCATGATTTTTCAGCCTCTTAGGTAATCCTTACACTTAACCACAAACCGGACGCGCAAGGCTACTCATCTTAAGAGCCCGGGTCGTCCGTAAATTCTTATTGTTGATTGGAAGATAAGAAAGCCGCGCCAGCTACACCGCGCGCAAAAGAAAGCTTACGCGAGGCTGCCGGGCGGCACCCTAAGAGCGAGAAGAGTGTGGAAGGTAAAGCGTCTCATTCGAGCTGTCCTGCACATAATGACTTAAGCCGGCCACATCTTAGCCTACAGGCAGATGTTTGTCGAACCATTTATTACGAGCCGCTTCGGATTTATGTTCCGGGTTTGACTTCGGCCTTTGCCCGTAAGGCTCTACGCGCCGCAGCCGCAGCCGAAGAGGCTTTCGACCTTGCCCGCGCGATAGGAGTAGACCGTCCTCCAGTCGCCTTCGTAATAGCCGCCTTCTACGATTATCTCCAGGCGGCCGTCGCCGTTCAGGTCTAAAAGAGAGGTGACCTTGTACTCGTTCGGCGGACCGTCCGTTTCAGGGACTCTGCCCCTGGGATGATACTCGCCCTCGACTACAATGGTCTGCACTCTTCCCCGCACTACTCTGCGAAGAAGCACGACCGAGTAGTCACCCGGATTTGAATCATTAGCGATGCTGCCCGATTCCCAGCGCTTCGCTCGCGTCGCGCTGATTAAGACTTCCTGCGTGCCGTCGCCGTCCAAATCGACGCGAAGGACTTTCACTATGTTGACCTGCGGCCGGCGAATCCCGTTCTTCCTCAGCACTTCGGCCACAGCCGCGCGATAGGCGGGCGCGTTGTTGTTCTCAACTTTCGGCACACGCGGGAGCGCGTTCCAGATTCCGGCCACGGCAATCAATCCAGCCTCGTCCTGTTTCGGAGCCATGTTCTTAACGTACATGGTGTCGGTGCAGGGAGGCCCTTCGGAAACGGGCTTGACTCCGATTCTCACTCCGATTCGGCGCGTCATGCTGTAAACGACGTAGCGCTCGCCGCCGCGCATGAGCGGCGCGATGTCCTCGGCCTTTACCCATTGGCCGTCCCTCAAGCCGCCCATCACGCAGCCGCCACCGCCTAAATCAACCACGGGCGAAAGCTTCTGAGCGAAAAGTGTGGAAGGAAAGATTAGACCGCAAGAGATAAGTATAAAGAGGAATGAGCGCGAAGCTCTCTTCTTCAGAGTCATAGCGGAAATGTCTCCTTGGTGCCGGAGCGGAAAAGTTCTGACGCGCTCTTATTTTGCAGACTGTATGAAAGAACGCAAGGCTTCCAGGTTGCGCGCGTCGTCTCCAAGCTCGTCCTGCGGAGTTTCAAGAAGGAAAGCCGCGTGTGCCAGGCCCGCATGGCGCGCGACCCTTCCGAGCGCTTCGCTTCCTATGTGGCCGAGGCCGATGTGCCAGTGGCGATCTACGCGAGAGTTGTAGTCGGCCTTCGAGTCGTTGAAGTGAACGGCGCGCACGTTCTCGAGACGGACGTTTCTTTCGAGCGACTCGAAGGCGGCGGCGAGCCCGTCCTCGTCGCGTATGTCGTACCCCGCCGTGAAGGCGTGCGCCGTGTCCAGGCAGACGCCCAAGTGTAGCTCAGGGCATCGCTCCATAATCTCCCTCAGATGCTCGAAGCGGTGCCCTATACATTCGCCCTGCCCGGCCGTGTTCTCCAGCAGGATGCGAAAGCCGTTGAGATTGAGCCCCTCGCACGCGGCCTTCAAGCTTTCCGCGCAGGTCTCAAGCGCGTCCTCTTCGCACGCGCCGCGCGCGCTGCCCGGATGCACAACCAGATAGTCCGCGCCGAGCGCTAAACCGCGCTCGACTTCTTCGCGAAACGAAGCGCGCGACTTCCCGCGAATCGTCTCGTCGGCCGCAGCCAGATTTACAAGGTAGTTGCAGTGAATAACGACGGGCGAGATGCCTGTCTCTTCCCGCGTCCGTTGAAAGCGCTCGATCTCTTCCGGGGTGAGGGGCCGTGCGGCCCACCCGCGAGGGTTGCGCGAGAACAGCTGCACGGTGTCCGCGCCCAGGCTTTGAGCCTTCAAAAGCGCGTTCTGCAACCCTCCGGCAATCGGAGCGTGTAAGCCAATGCGAGGTGGAGAGGAATGGTTCATTTGTGCCGGGCCG
>DASVVZ010000051.1:0-6408 GCA_036389875.1 Pyrinomonadaceae bacterium | reverse complement strand
CCTCGACGGCATCGCCGGCGCGGTTCATCTCGATGTAGGTTTCTCCAAGGTAGTTGTAGACTTTTGCATCCGTGGGCTTCAACACCTTCAACTGCTCCAGGGCCGCTAGCGCCTCGCCGTAGCGCTTCATGCGAAAGTACGCTAGCGCGAGCCTCTCGTGGGCGCTGGCGTGGTCGGGGCGGAGTCCCACCGTGCGGCGCAGCGATTGAATCTCGTCCTGCGTCTGATTCAGTTTCCCGTAAGCGAGGGCCAGCGCGTAGTGGCTGTCCGCGTTGTACGGCTCAAGACGAATAGCCTGACGGTACGCGTCCACGGCCTCCTTGAATTGCCCTAGCGCATAGTAGCTCGCGCCCATGTTGCTGTAGGTGGCGGGCCACTCAGGCCGCAACCGAATCACCTGCTTTGAAGCCCTCAAGCTGTCTGCGTGTCGCCCGAGCATCCCGTAGCAGAAGCCCGTTTGATACCAGGCTTCGGCATAATCCGGATCTGCGTCCGCGGCCTTTTCAAAGTAGGGAAGCGCGCGTGCGTAGTCGTCTCGCGCGAGAAACCCCAGGCCCTGCATGTAAAAGCGTTCGGCGCTCGCGCGTTTATTGCGCCGCGTGCCTGTGACGGTGTCGGCGAGCGTCGTTAGCTGAGCCGGGCGAAGCTGCGCTATGCGGTCTCCCGGGATGGCAAAGTTGAGGCTCTGGCCTTCGGAGACCTGAAGCGTGGCGATGCCTATCACCTGTCCCATCATGTTGACGACGGGACTACCGGATGAGCCGGGTGAAATCGGCGCGGTGATTTGAATGATGCGGCCGAAGTTCGGAATGTCGCGCACGGCCGAGACAATGCCGTTGGAGACGGAGCCTTCCAGGCCGAAGGGATTGCCTATCACGACTACGGACTCGCCCTCCTGCGGGGTGGTGCGCACGACTTCCAGCGGCACGACCAGGCCGGGCGGCACGTCCGCTTGCAGGAGCGCAATGTCTCCCTCTCCGTCGACGGCCAGCACGCCGCGCACCGGATAGACGCTGCCGTTCGCCAGGTGAATCTCGGCCCGGTACGCGCCCTCTATCACGTGCCGGTTGGTGATGACCCTGTCGGGAGAGATGAAAAAGCCGCTTCCCCGCGCCAGCTTCTCGCCGCGACTGTTAAAGGTTTCGATGGCTACGGCAGACGGCTTGATGCGCCTGACAAGCTCCGGCAGGCTCTCGCCCTGCGCCAGCGCAAAGGATGCGAAGGCGACGAGCAAGGGCAGTAGAGCTATGGTGAGCCTGAGACGCTTCATCTGTCTTCAGTCGCCGGGAATGTAAGTCAGCGTGCCTTCGAACACCTCCAGCCGGCGGTTATAACGAATCTCCCACCTGTCCAGAGAGCCCCCGCGTCCCCTGTAATCAATCTCGTACTTCCAGTAGCCAGGCCCGAGGGGCTGACGGCTGAAAAGGTAGTCGGGCCAGTAGAGAGACTTGCGCCAGCGGTTCACGCCTTGAATGGCCTCGACGTTGACAGGGTACTGTATGACCCTGTCTTTTGATTCACTGTACCCGATGAGCGTTGTAGGAAGACCCATGCAGGCCAGCGCATCAAAGAGCGCGAACTCCTGAGCGCGCCCGTCACCATTATAATCTCTGAGCCGCATAATTACAGGCACGCCCTCCTTCTCTCCCCGCCTGAGCCCCGTCACCGTGTAATAGCCGTTATGGATTTTATACGGAATATCGAATGAGTCCTCGTCATCAGAGTAGTCCGGTATAATCTGGAGCGTGTTGATGACGCGGCGCGTCCCGGTATCAGCGAGCGAGACGCGCAAGGGGCCGCTATAGTAATGGCCGCGCGTCTCTTCGGGGCAGGTGTAGGGCTCACCGGGCGTGTCGCGCGGATTCTTCTTCGGGCGCAGCATCCACATTACGAGCGCGCGGTTCCGATGAGCCTTTGAAGGAATCGCACGCGTCTCTATGACGCGGGCCCCCGATGGTAACTCGTACCTCTGGCTCAGGGCCTGAGCCGGAAAGAGCAGCAGCAGGAACAGAAGTGACAAGATAGTTCTCATTTTCATACAGTTTGAGATGTGCGGCGCGAGAGCGCCCCCCCGGTTCTCAGTGTCCGGCGAGCGCAAGGCTCTGTATGCGGCTCACTATCTCGCCGAAGCGTACATCTTCGGACTTCTTCGTGCGACGCTCGAAAAGCTCCACCACGTCGTCCGTTATCTTCCTGCCGATGGTGATTCGGTAGGGGATGCCTATCAGATCCGCGTCCTTGAATTTGACGCCCGCGCGCTCGTCCCTGTCGTCAAGCAGCACGTCCAGTCCCGCCAGTTGCAGGGATTTATAGAGGCGCTCTCCCATCTCGCGCATCTCCGGCTGCTTGACGTTCGTCACGGTCACCACGCAGTCGAACGGCGCAATCGTCTTTGGCCAGATGATGCCGTCATCGTCGTGATGAAGCTCAATCGCGGAGGCCATGATTCGCTCGATGCCTATGCCGTAGCTTCCCATGACGATCGGAACCTCTTTCCCTTCCTGGTTGAGCACCGTGGCGCTCATGGCCTCGGAGTATTTCGTGCCGAGCTTGAAGATGTGGCCTATCTCAAGCGCCTTTGAGACTTCGAGCGTGCCCGTCTCACACTCAGGGCAGCCTTCGCCGGAAGAGACCACTCGCAGGTCTACCCACTGGTCAACCGGAATGTCGCGCGACAGTGAAACGCCCCGCAGGTGAAAGTCGTCGCGGTTTGCGCCCGTAGTCATGTTGCGCCTGCCGCGAAGCGCGTTATCGGCGAGGATGCGAATCTCCTGTCCCGCTGTGCGGGCCTTCTGCTTAGCGCCGACGCCGCCGAGGCTTCCGGGCTGCGCGCCCAAAAGGTTGAAAATCTCTTCCGGATGAGCGGGCCTAAGGTCGGCTCCGTGAAGGGCGTCCGAGAGCTTCGTCTCGTGCAGCTGATGGTCGCCCCTGAGCAGCGCCAGCACGAACATCTGGCCGAGGCCCGCGTCCATTACATAAACGAGCGTCTTTATCTGCTGGTCGGCAGCCGCGCCGCCGGGAAATTTTTCCAGCGCCTCTATGGTGCGTACATTGGGCGTGGGAAACTCGACGGGCTCGCCAAGCCCTATGCCGTCCTTTATCTCTGGCAGCCTTGAGGCGGCCTTCTCAAGATTAGCGGCGTAGTCGCAGGAAGAGCAGGCCGCAATCATGTCTTCGCCCGCGTCGGTCTTGACCATGAACTCGCTGGAAGCGGTGCCGCCCATAGCGCCCGAAGATGCCGCTACGATTGTGTACTTCAGGCCGCAACGGTCGAAGATGCGCCGGTATGCTTCGCGCTGGCTCTCGAACGAGCGGTCAAGACCGGCCTGGTCTATGTCGAACGAGTAGGCGTCCTTCATCAGAAACTGTCGCACGCGCAGGAGCCCGGACTTAGGACGCTGCTCGTCGCGGAACTTCACCTGAATCTGATACCAGACCTGCGGCAACTGTTTATAGGAGCGAAGCTCGCCACGGGCGATGGCCGTGAAGATCTCTTCGTGCGTCATGCCCAGGCAGAGGTCTGCGCCCTTGCGGTCTCTGAGGCGAAACATGTTGTCGCCCATCACGGCCCAGCGCCCGGTCTCTTCCCAGATTTCGCGCGGGTTCAATGCCGGCAGATAGAACTCCTGGCCGCCTATGCGGTTCATCTCTTCGCGCACGATCTGCTCTATCTTGTGGATGACGCGCTGAGCCAGAGGCAGGTACGAGTAGATGCCTGCGGCGAGCTGCCGGATAAGACCCGCGCGCAGCAGCAGTCGGTGCGACACGACCTCTGCGTCCGCAGGGACTTCACGAAGCGTAGGGATGAAAAATTCTGACCATCGCATAGGGGATTTTTGTTTGACCACAACTCCTTCCAATCAGCGCTCTCTCATATTCTCGCGCAACGACAGAAAGAAGGCAAAAGCCGGAGGATGGGCGCAGGGGAAGGTAAGAGAAAGAGAGGCCGATTTTCTTTTACCAAACCCCGGCCCCCAACCTGCATTCCCCCATTTTTCCTTTTGCCTTCTTCTGATGTACCATCAACATTTGAATCTCGCTCGTCTTAACTTTCTGCCGGAGTCCTGAATCAGATGAAGATTGCTCTTGCCAGCGACCACGCCGGCTACAGGGAGAAGGAGAGGCTCAAGCCCCTGCTCCGCGACCTGGGCCTGGAGGTGGAAGACCTCGGTACAGTTTCCGAAGAATCCGTGGATTATCCCGACTATGCCAGGCGCGTTGCAGAGCGCGTGGCGCGGGGCGAAGCAGAGCAGGGCATACTGGTTTGCGGCTCCGGGACGGGCATGGCCATCAGCGCCAACAAGGTCGCGGGCGTACGCGCCGCCGTTGCCTGGTCTGAAGAGGTGGCGAGGCTTGCGCGCCGGCACAACGACGCGAACGTACTGGCCCTGGGCGCTCGCACCACCCCGCCCGAAGAGATTGCAAAAATCGTCCGCGCGTGGTTCGAAACCCGTTTCGAGGCTGGCCGCCACGCCGCGCGCCTAGAGAAGATAGCAGAGATTGAAAAACAGTCTTGACCCTGGACTGTAATTCGAGGAGAAGAGATGAACAGACTTTTCAATGCGCCGCTCTCGGAAGTTGACCCTTTGATTGGAAGAGCGATTGACGACGAGGTGCGTCGTCAGTCCGGGGGCCTTGAGCTGATAGCTTCGGAGAATTTCGTGAGCGAGGCCGTGCTGGAAGCCATGGGCTCGGTCTTTACCAACAAGTACGCAGAAGGCTATCCGAAGAAGCGCTACTACGGCGGCTGCGAGTTCGCGGACGTGGTGGAGCAGGCGGCCATTGACCGCGCCAAAGAGCTGTTCGGCGCAGACCATGCCAACGTGCAGCCGCATTCAGGCGCGCAGGCCAACATGGCCGTCTACATGGCTGCCATCTCTTACGGCGACCAGATTCTGGGCATGAACCTCTCGCACGGAGGCCACCTGACGCACGGCCACCCGCTAAACTTTTCCGGCATCAGCTACAAGGTCGCGGACTACGGCGTCTCGCGCGAGACGGAGCAGATTGATTACGACGAACTGCAACGCCTCGCCGAAGAGCACAAGCCGAAGCTTATCGTCTGCGGCGCTTCCGCCTACCCGCGCACGATTGACTTCGCGCGCATAGGAGAGATTGCGCGAAGCATAGGCGCTCGCATGTTCGCGGATATAGCGCACATAGCCGGCCCCATCGCGGCAGGTCTTCACCCCAGCCCCGTGCCGCACGCGGATTACGTCACTTCGACTACACATAAAACTCTGCGCGGCCCTCGCGGCGGTCTCATACTCTGCAAAGAAGAGCATGCTGCGGAAGTCAACAAAAAGCTTTTCCCGGGCGTGCAGGGCGGCCCCCTGGTTCACATCATCGCGGCGAAGGCGGTGGCCTTCGGCGAAGCCCTGCGCGAAGATTTCAAAGACTACCAGCGAAGAGTTCTGGCAAACGCCAGTGCGCTCGCCGCGGAGTTGCAGGCGCAGGGGCTCAGAATAGTTTCAGGCGGCACAGACAACCACCTGCTGCTCGTGGATGTCTTCATGGAAGGCCGTGGCATCACGGGCAAGGACGCGGAGAAGGCTCTGGACGCGGCGCACATAACCGTCAACAAGAACACGATTCCGTTCGACACCAACAAGCCGTTCGTCACTTCAGGCATAAGGCTCGGCACGCCCGCCCTGACGACTCGCGGGATGGGCGAAGACGAGATGAGAAAGGTCGGCGGCCTGATAGCGGAGATTCTTCACGACCCGCAGTCCGAAGATGTGCGCCGCAAAGTTCAGCAGGGCGTCTCGGAGTTGACGGCGCAATTTCCGCTCTATCCTCATCGCCTCAGGCAAAGGCCGGAACAGGAAGCCATGGGCGCTGATTAGTAAAGGAAGGATTATGAGATTAACCTCGCTTATCTTCAAAACTCTTCTGGGCGCAGTCCTGCTTTTTACCTCCCTGCCCGTAGCGGCTCAAGGCTCGCGGCAGAATCAGGGGCCACCGCCTCCGCCGAAAGCGCCCGCCTACAGAATAGCCAGCGATGCGTCGGCCCCTGCCGGGTGGAATCGCTATGAGTTCGGAGCAGGCCCGGTCGTCAGCGCTCTGCTGCCGAGCCGTCCCGAGGAGTTCAAGGAAATAAAATCACTCGGCGCGTCCAAGCCTTCGACCATGTATACATACATCTCGGACGCGGAAGGGGCGGTTTATGGTGTATATTACGGCGAAGACATGCCGTTTATCGCCGAGCGCATGCCGGAGAGCTTCAGGCAGGGTTTTTACGAGGGCATGTTGAAAGGCTTTATAGAGGGCGTTAAGCAGGGGCTGGCCGCATCGGGACTGCTCTTTGAGGTCAACGTGGGAAGCAGGCGGCAGACGAAAGTGGATGGGCTCGACGGCAACGAGTTCGATTTCGGCTTCGGCCCCATGTCCGGCCTCGCTCGCATGACC
>DASVVZ010000050.1:0-6992 GCA_036389875.1 Pyrinomonadaceae bacterium | reverse complement strand
AAACAGTAGCGCGGGCTTTTAAGCCCCCGCCTCTTCTTTGAGACGCACGGCTCTCGCGGCCTCTCTTTTAAGTGCGCCGCGAGCGTCCGCCCTTCCCGGCAGCACTCTTCGCGGCAGTCCCCTTCTTGGCCGCGCCCTTTCGCGCACCTCCTGCGCCCTTGCCGGATGCGCCGCCGCGACCGCCGCCCGCAGCGCCCACCTTCTTCGTACTCTTCTTTGCGGCCGCCTTCGCGCCACTCTTTCCGGCCCCCCCGGCCGCGCCTCTCTTTTGCGCGCTCTTTCCGGCTGCTCCTTTTTTAGAAGCCGTAGCCTTGCCGCCGCTTTTACCGGCAGCCTTCTTTCCGGCAACGGCCTTTGAAGCTTTACCCGCGCGCGCCTTCACGGCACTGCCCTTGGAGCCTCCCGCCTCGCGTCGCTCGCGCTTTTCAATATTTCGCTGCGCCTTCTCGTGAGCGGTCTCCATCACCTGCCTGATACGCGCCGCCTCTCTTTCCTGCGGCGAGATGGGAAGCCTCGCGCCTTCATCCTCGCCCTCGCGCAACTGCCGCTCCTCTTCAGCCTGGGCAAAGCGATTGTGCTCCTCTTCGGTCATGGCCCCCTCATTCAAGGAGAACTCGTACTCGTTCAACAATCCGCCGCGAACTTCAAAACGGCTCTTGTTCTTGCCCTGATTCTTCGTCTTCGGCATTCTCTCCTCCAGCTTGATTCCAGCCCCGCGCAGCCTCAACTTGACAGTACGCGCGCCCGGTTCGTATATTGTCAGTTCGCCAACAGGCCACCTTAGCTCAGTTGGTAGAGCGACTGATTCGTAATCAGTAGGTCTGCGGTTCAAATCCGCAAGGTGGCTCCAGATTTTAATTGCCGTATAGCTGTTCTTCAGTTATACGGCAAACTTCTTTAAGCTTCAATCTTCAGCCCGCCGCTTTTTAAAACCGAATTGCCGAATGGTGTGCTTCTGATGAAGTGGGTGATTCCATGTCAACGGTTTTCGCCCGTTATTCCCTGGAGCTTTAAGCCGTGGGGCGTAGGAGGCCGCGAAAGATGCCCTGCACCGTGACGCGGTGCGCGGGCAGGCGCAGGGGGGCAAGCTGCGAGTTGGCTGGCCTCAGCTCTACTTCGGGGCCGAAGCGGAAGAGGCGTTTGAGTGTGGCTCGGGCGTTGTCAACGAGCGCTACGACTATCTCGCCGTCGCGCGCTATGGTGCGGTTTTCTATAAGCGCTATGTCGCCGTCGCAGATGTGCTCGTCTATCATCGAATCGCCCACGACGCGCAGGGCGTAAACATTTTCGGGACGAACCCGGCCGAGCAAAAAGCGCGGGATGGAGATTGGCTCCGAATCTGACACGGCGTCGACGGGCGAGCCAGCGGCGATGCGGCCCAGAAGAGGGAGCACGCAGATCTCATCGGCCGGGGCCTCTTCGACCGTGAGCGCAAGGCCGAACGCGCCGCCTTCACGCGAGCGCGAAAGCAGCCCGCGCCGCTCAAGCGCCGCGAT
Organism: Pyrinomonadaceae bacterium; assembly: GCA_036389875.1. Lineage (GTDB taxonomy): Bacteria > Acidobacteriota > Blastocatellia > Pyrinomonadales > Pyrinomonadaceae > JACVRN01. Next base: position 5,496 of record DASVVZ010000050.1, on the reverse strand, counting down.
GTGCTTTGCGATAGTAGCCTTGGACGACACGCCGAAGTGCCGCGCTATCTGCGCGTAGGAAGGCTCGTATCCGTGACGCTCTATGAAGCGCGTGATGTATTCCAGAATCTCTTTCTGTCTCTGCGTGCGTGGCTGCATGGAGCGCATCCTCCGTTCAAGAAAAAAGAGGATCGGGAGCCTCTTGTGGCGCGGGCCTTGAAGCGAGATTGAATTCTAAAGGCGCGCAAGCATAAGCGTCAAGCCTCTTTGACCGGCTTGCGCGCCGGATAGGATTTTACGACAGCCGCTCAGCGCATGGAATAACGCGCCAGAGTCTGCGGGACAATGCGCACGGCGGCAGGCATTCTGCTCAAAGGCGTCATGGCCGTCCTGGAGAACAACTCGCTCGCCTTCTTTCCGTAAACGGCGCTGTTAAGGTTGTTGTCCGGGTTTATGACCGCCCCCTTTATGGCCGCGCCTATAAAAGCCCCCTTCTGGCGCGAGTAGGAGAGGATGCCCGCGTCCAGAGTTACGTTGGTGGAGGCCGCCGCCTCGCGCCCGTACGGGCCGGCCGCGACGCCCGCTTCGCCGCCGATCTCGAACTTGTCTTCCATCAAGCCCCTTAATCCCTCGTCGTTCATGATAAGGAAGATGTAGTCTGTTTTCGTAGCCCCTATCTGCGCGCCGAAGCTCCCGCCGCCCAGGTTAAAGAAGACCGGCTCGGACCACCCGCCGCGAACCCTGCGACTAATGATGCCCTGCCCGCCGCGCCCGCCAAAGATAAAAGCGGCCTTGACGACGCCCGGGAAAATCGCAACCGCCTCGGCTTTATCCAGTATGCCTTTGGGAATAGCCCTGTCCGCAGTTCCCATGATTTCGTTGAAGACCCTGACGGCGTTGTTAGAGCGTTTCTGCGCTTCCGCCATCCTCTTATTCTGCTTCTGCGCTGGCGCATAGGTCACCAGACTGAGCACCATCAAGAACGCGAGCGCGGAAGCCGTGCGCTTACTAAAAGAATGCCTCATCCTGCTCCTCCTCAAACCACGTGTTTGCGGGCAACCTCGCCCGAAATAAAAGGACAAGGGAGAATCTGCGCGTCCTTTTAGCCTAATCTTTCGAGGGAACGAACAAATTGTAGCACGCGCGAGCGGGCTCAGCGCATAAGAATAGCCGGTGCCGCTCGCTCACAAGCGGCACCGGCCTTCTTTAACGGCTCACTTCATGCCCATGCGCGAGGGGCGCACGCGCACGAAGAAGTGATAAGAGAGGGGGTTGTTGCCGTAAACGGAATCCAGCACGGCGGGCTTTGAATAAAAGGTCACGTCGCTGCCGAGCGCCACGTTGAACTTATCGGTCGTCCATACGTCGCGCGAGTAGCCGAAGGTGTACGCGCCTATGCGAAAGAGTGGATGGCTGTTCGTGATGCCTAGACGCGCGCGCTCGGTTGAGTCCAGCAGCCCGGTCTTGTCCACCAGCTCAAGCCGCGTGTACAGGTAATTCCTGTCCAGAAACTGAAGGGTCGATTCGGCGGTGTAGCCGTTCAGGGTGAAGAGGTCATTGTGATGCTCTTCGCGGTTGCGCCCCCAGATGAGGCTCGAAGCCCAGTTGCCGCGCGAGAACCGCTTGTTATAGCTGATGGAGGCCGTGATGCGCCGCACGTCGCCCGGCTCAAGCGCCTCCGGGTTCTTCAGCAGCCCGTAGCTCCACTGCATGGACCAGTTCGGATTGGGCGCAACCGACACGCGGAACGAGCGCGAGTTCCACGGGTTGAACTCGAAGTTATAGCGATTCTCGCCGGGCTCGCGCCCGTTGAAAAGAGAGCCCTCGAATTTGAGCCAGCGATAAGTGAAGCCAGTGGTAATGACGCCGAAGGAGATATGCGTGGAATCCTGCAAGTGATGCGTCAAGGGGGCGGAAGGATTCTCCGAGGCTGACCAGCGGTGCATGAAAGCCGTTGGCCCGAGCGCGGGCTCGCCCGGAAAACCAAGATAAGCGAACCAGGTTCCGCGCTCTCCCAGAGGCAAGGTGTAGGTGGCGGACAATTCCATGAAGAGGTCGTGCGGGTGCTGCGCGTCCCTGATGGGCCGCCCGTTGTAGGTCTCGCCCGTCTGGAAAAGCTGCGGAGAGCCCGCGCCCGAAAAGGTGAAAGGCTCCAGGCTGAACATTGCCCTGAGCTGAAGCGTCCCGGAGCCGACGCGCCTGAAAGCCATAGGCATGAACCAGTTCTGGGATTCGAGCTTGGTAACACCGCGCGGGCCTCCCTGCGCGTTGACGCCCAGCTTCAGGTCACTGTGAAAGAAGATGAGCCACTTGCCCGAGGACTTGTACCACATGTACATGGGCGTGGTGGCGGGCTGCCAGCTGGAGCCGGAGCCCATCTGCCCCATGGCGATGGAGTTTCTGGCGCTTCTTCCCACGCGAATGTCCATATCCTCGCCCGACATTATCATCAGGGAGTCAGCGTCCATTCGCCCCATTCCCTTCATATTCATGCCCGGCATGGAGTCATTCGTCCCTGAGCCCGGCTTCTGCTCGCCGCTCATGTTGCCCATGTCGTGCCCCTCATGCCCCGTGGATGATTTCGGCTGCTCGACTGGCTGCGGGCTGGAAGCCGCGTCCGGCGTCGGAGCCGCGGGCGCGCTCGTTCCCTCTACGGGCCTGGCGGGCGAAGGTGCGGGCTGCGGGTTTGTCTCCATCCTCATGCCGGGCATGGAATTCGGCGCAGGTTGCGGAGTGGCCTGTGTGTTCGGCCGCGCAGGCTGCGGAGTAGTGTCCATATTCATGCCTGGCATGGCTTCCTCCTTCTTCTTCTCCTCTGCGGCCTGCTGTTTCTTCTGCGGCGTGGGCGTCGGCTTAGGCTTGCTCATGTCCATGCCGGGCATCCCCTGCATGTCCTGCCCCATGACCCTTGCCGAAGGGCTGTAAGGCGCGCTCGCAACCATTATCAGGGCCGCGAAGACTGCTAGGTAAAAAGCTTTTCTGAAATTAACTCTATTCATGATTCCCTCTCGAAAAAGGTTTCTATCGCTCGAAAGACAGCAGAAGAAGGCTTCGCTGTCATGATGTATCGGGAAAGACAGACGCCTGCGCTAACGGCTATTCGGCCGCAAGCGCGCGATTGAGGGATTAAGAGTTAAATCAGGAGAATGCCCAGCAGAAGGTGTTTGGGCTTGTAGGGGCCGGGCGGAGCGCCCTGCCTGTAGAGTACTGGCTTTATAAAAGACGGCGCGGGCGTGACGGGCGTCGTGGCCTGTAGCAAGGCCGGCTCAAGGACGCGCCTCTGCCCCGCCTGTTGTTGCACTATGACGGTCGAAGACGGAACTTCCGGGCGGCCCAGACAATGCGTGCAGGGCACGTTCTGCGGAAGCCGAAGCGTAAGGCGGTCGCCCCCTGAAACGGGCAAAGTGGCAGGCTCCTGCGCCTCCATCTCGTCAGCGGCATTCGCTTCCTGGCTCGTGCCCGAGTCGTGACAATGCGGCTTCGCTGCGGCCTCAGGCTTCACGGAATGGCAGGCTTCTACGGCCGCCGCGCGCTCAACCGCTACGGGCTTAAAAGCGTTGCTGCTGGCGTGCGGGCAAAGGACAGCGGCCACGACGGAGCCCCAGCCCCCGGCCGCCAGTGCCAGCAAAATCAGCCCCAATATTTGAAGGTAACGCCTCATGGTCTTCGCGGAAAGGATTGAGATGCTCTCAAGCCTCCAAGAGTTTATCACGCCGCTCGCCCCGCATGCATCCGCCCGGAATCACTCCGAGGGGCTTCCCACCTCAATTGAGGATTATAAACTCTGGACTCGCCTACAGGGTCAAGACCTTTTTCTAAAGGCATCCGGCCGACGGATAATCAAGACCTCTAGGAGCCAATTACGCCGGTCATGCTAAGATGCCCTTCTAACTATCAAAGCAACACACGGGGGCGAGCAACTTGGACGAAGCTGTAGCGCAGGAGAGCTGGGTAGAAAATACGCTGCGCGAGATGACATTGGAAGAGATGGTCGGGCAGCTTATCATGCCCGACACCACGGGCGTACTAGCACATGAAGAGAGCCGAGAGTTCCGGCGGCTGGCCGAGGCCATAGAAAGATTTCACGTAGGCGGCTTCATCATCTATAGCGGCGACGCTCTGACGACGGCCGCCTTGACGAACCGCTTGCAGGAGCGTGCGGGCGTGCCTCTCATCTTCGCTTCGGATTTCGAGGGCGGCGTAGGCATGCAGCTCAGGGGCGGAACCCGTCTGCCCCGCGCAATGGCACTGGCCGCGACGGGCGACACGGAGTCCGCTGCAGAGGCCGCCCGCATCACCGCCCGCGAAGGTCTGGCGCTCGGCGTTCACATCAACTTCTATCCGGTGCTGGACGTCAACAATAATCCTACCAACCCCATCATCAACACGCGGGCCTTCGGCGACGACCCCGAGATGGTGGCCAACTGGGGCGCGGCCTTCATACGCGCCGCCCAGGACGAAGGACAGATTGCGACCGCCAAACATTTTCCGGGGCATGGAGACACAAGTCTGGACTCGCACATTCTGCTGCCCACGCTGGACGCGCCCAGAGAGCGGCTGGAGCAGATAGAATTGCCGCCCTTTCGCTCGGCCATACAGAGGGGCGTGCGCGCCATGATGACGGCTCACATCTTTGTGCCCGCGCTCGACACGACGGCGACGGAAACGAGGCCCGCCACGGTCTCGCCTCAGCTGGTAGAGGGAATCCTTCGCACTGAATACGGCTTTGACGGGCTTATCTTTTCCGACGCTCTTTCTATGGGAGCCGTCGCAGACCGCTACGATGCGGGCGAAGCCGCGGTGCTGGCAATCGAAGCCGGTTGCGACGTGGCGCTCTATCCCGTGGACATACAGAAGGCTCACGCGGCTCTCTGTGAAGCGGTGAGGACGGGCCGCCTCAGCCTCGCGCGCATAGAGCGCTCCGCGCGAAGGATACTCGCGGCGAAAGCCTGGTGCGGGCTGCATCTTGAGCGCAAAGTCTCTCTGGATAATGTCTGGGACGTGCTGGGAAGCCCCGCGCACACGCAGACCTCGCGTGACCTCTTCGAGCGCGGGATAACGCTCATACGCGATCCCCTGGGGCTTCTCCCTATAAAGAAGGAGCGGGTCACGGCGATTATATTGAAAGACAACGTGCCCGTCTGGGCGCACGTTCTCAGAGAGCCGGCGGGCTCACGCTTCTCTGCGGCTGTCACGCGCACCTTTAACGCGCGACTGATTGAGTCGGGCGCTGAAGCGGCAGATTTGGAGATGGTGATGGAGGCCACGCGCGGCTCGGACGTGGCGCTTGTGGCCGTGTGCGCGCGCGTCGCTGCCTACAAGGGGAGCGTGGCGCTGGCCTATGCTCATGCGGAGGTGCTGGACGCGCTCGCCGCCGCAAAGGTGCCGACCATAGCAGTCGTCTTCGGCAACCCTTACGTGTTGCCCCGCATGCCCGAAGCCGCGACAACTCTACTGACCTTCGAGTCCGCGCCAGAATCCGAAGAGGCCGCCGTGAGAATCGTCAACGGAGAGATT
>DASVVZ010000049.1:0-7362 GCA_036389875.1 Pyrinomonadaceae bacterium | reverse complement strand
CAACGGACGCGCTGGCCCGCGCCATAGCAGACTTTTACTCCGGCCGCCCCTAAAACCCGAGCTAGCGCATCCTCCCCTCAAACTTGATTTCCATCCCTTTATGCTAAACTTTCCTTTATGGCAAAGGGACGCGTGCTTATTGTTGACGATGAACCGGCGGCCGCCGACCCCCTGCGCGAGATGCTGACCGCGTGGGGCTATGAAGCGGTTGCGGAGGCGGACGGCGTAGCGGGCTTGCAGCGCGCGGAAGAGTTCCGCCCTCACGTAATTCTGGCGGATGTCCTGATGCCGCGCCTAGACGGCTTCGGCCTCCTGCGAGAAGTGCGCGCGCGTTATCCGGAAATGGCCGTCATTCTTCTGACCGGGCAGGGCTCTATTGAGATGGCCCTGCGCGCCATACAGGAAGAGGGCGCTTACCACTACTTCGAGAAGCCCATAGACATGCAGAAGCTGGGGCTTGTCATAGAGCGCGCGGTCGAATTCACGGAAGCGCGCCGCGAGAACGAGGCCTTGCGCCGCCAGTTGCGTGACCGCGGAGCCTTTGGCCAGATGGTTGGAATGAGCGCCCCCATGCGCGGCATCTACGCCCTGATTGAACAGGTTGCGCCTTCGTCAGCTTCCGTTTTAATCACGGGGGAGTCCGGCACGGGCAAAGAGCTTGTGGCGCGCACGATTCATAACCTGAGCCCGCGCGCCATCGCGCCCTTTGTCGCCATCAACGTCTCCGCGATTCCCGAAACGCTGATGGAGTCCGAGCTTTTCGGTCACGAGAAGGGCGCTTTCACGGGCGCAGCTTCCAGGAGGCAGGGCTGTTTCGAGCTTGCTAACGGAGGGACGCTGCTCCTGGATGAGATAGCCGAGATGCCTACGCTGCTTCAGGCAAAGCTGCTGCGCGTGCTTGAAGAGCGAGTGCTGCGACGCCTCGGCAGCACGCACGAGATTCCGGTTGACGTGCGCCTCATCGCCGCCACTAACAAAGACCCGCACGAAGCCGTGCAGTCAGGCACGTTCCGCGAAGACCTGCTCTATCGCCTGAACGTCATCACAATACATCTTCCGCCGCTTCGGGAGCGCAAGGACGACATACCGCTCCTGGCCCAGCATCTGGTCGCGCAGCTTACCGAGCGGCACCAGCGCCCCGCGCGCTTTCTTTCGCAGGGCGCGCTCGATGCTCTTCGCTCACACAGCTGGCCCGGGAACGTGCGCGAGCTCAGAAACGCCATAGAGCGCGCCGTCATCATCTGTTCCGGTGAAGTCATAGAGCGTCACCACCTGGCGCCTTACCCTGTGGAGCAGCGCGCCCGCGTGCGCAGCGAAGACACCGTCACCTTCCCCGTGGGAACTCCCATCGAGGAGGTTGAGCGCCAGATGATTCTACGCACGCTTCAAAAGACGGGCAACAACAAGACTCGGGCGGCTGAGCTTTTGGGCATCAGCCTCAAGACGCTGCACAACAAGCTGCGCCTCTACCGAGATCGCAACCAGATGCCTGAAGAGCGCAGTGAGTGACAAGTGACGAGCGACAAGATAAACTCTTCTCTGTTTTTGCTCGTCACTAATCACTTGTCACTACTTTTATGTCTGTTGTGCTCTTCTTCATAGACGGGTTGGGAATAGGCACGCGAGGGGCCCACAATCCTTTGGACGGACTGGAAGGCGCAGAGCCTCTGACGGTTTTTCAGGATGAAGAGCCTTCCCTTTTGTATGACGGAGTTCTCGTCCGAACCGACGCGACTCTTGGCGTAGAGGGCCGCCCGCAGAGCGCTTCCGGTCAGACTACGATTTTGACGGGCGTCAATGCTCCCCAACATCTGGGCTATCACAAGCAGGGATTCCCGAATAAAGCCCTGCTTGAGGTTATTGAAGAGCAATCTATATTCCTGCGGCTCAAGCGCGCAGGTGTTGAGCCGAACACTTTCGCCAACGCTTACACGCACCGCTTCTTCGACGAGCGCCCGCGCTGGGTGTCGGCCACGACCGCAGCCATGCAGGCCGCCGGCATGCGCTTTCGTGATCTTGACGACCTGCGCGCAGGCCGCGCGGTTTTTCAGGACTTCACCAATCAGATGCTGATTGAAAGAGGCGAAGACGCGCCGCGGCGCACGCCCTCGGAAGCCGGCCGCATACTGGCAGACATAGCGCGGGAGCATCAATTCACGCTCTACGAATATTTCATCACGGACAAGGTAGGCCATCTTCAGGATATGAAGAGAGCGCGCGTTGTGCTTGTGGCGCTGGCAGAAATGCTGCGCACGCTGCTTTCAAATCTCGACCTGAAGCGCACGACCCTGCTCGTCACGAGCGACCACGGAAACCTTGAAGACCTGTCTTCCAGGAATCACACGCTGAACATGGTGCCCACGCTTATCTGGGGGGCTCAGGCCAAAGCGCTCGCACGTCGCATCACTTCGCTCGCGGACATTACTCCGGCAATACTGGAAACTCTAGAAGCCAGCCGAAGCCTATGAAAAATTCAGAGACGCCCGCCCCAGACAATCAGGCGGGTAAGCTTCATCTTCATCCGCTGCGCTCGGATATAAACAACCGGCGGGAAATCTTCGGCTGGATTATGTATGACTGGGCGAACTCGGCTTTTTTCACCACAGTTGTCGGCGCGCTCTTCGGCCCGTACCTTACCGTGATGGCTCAAGCGGCTGTGGGGAAAGGCGGCACCGTCCTGAGCTTTGGGCCAATAGGCGCTGTGACGGCCGAGTCCCTTTCCACCATATCGGTTTCCGCTTCGGTCTTTCTTCAAATCTTTACTTTACCAATCCTGGGTGCGCTCGGCGACTATTCCGATCTGAAGAAGCGCTTGATGATGGTCTTCTGTTACATAGCCGTGGCTGCGACCTGCTCCCTCTTTTTTCTACAGCAGGGCTGGCACCTCTTCGGAGCGGCGATGTTCATCATTGCCAATCTCTCATACGGCGCGAGCATAGTCTTTTATAATGCTTATCTTCCGGAAATCACTTCCGAAGATCAGCGCGACAAGATATCCAGCCGTGGGTTCGCCCTGGGCTATCTGGGCGGCGGGCTGCTGCTGGCTCTGAATCTGGTTCTGGTACAGGGAGCCGAAAGGCTTGGAATCTCCGCGGGGATGGCCGTGCGGCTCTCATTCCTTTCAGCAGGCGTCTGGTGGGGAGGCTTCGCCATCGTCACCTTCCTGCTGCTGAAGAAGCGTCCGGCCTCGAGAGCCCTGCCGCCGAACCACAGCTATTTGACCGTCGGATTCAGGGAGATTGCCTCGACGTTTCGAGAGTTGCTGAGAAACCGTCAGGCGCTTCGCTACCTGATAGGCTATCTCACTTACAACGACGGAATTCAGACAGTGATAGGGGCGGCGGGAGTCTTTCTGAGCCAGGAGCTTTTTGAGTCGCGCGGGCTTGCTACGCCGCCCTCGTTCCTGCTGAGCATCTTCCTCATGGTTCAGTTCGTGGCCTTCTTCGGCGCGCTCCTCTTTGAGCGCATAGCCAGATGGCTCGGGACAAAGCGCGCGATTCTCATCTCGCTCGTCATCTGGGCTGGGATAGTCATCTACGCCTATTCCATGCTTTCGACCGTGAACGAAGCCTGGGTCATGGGTGCTTTGATTGCGATTGTGCTGGGCGGCTCTCAGGCGCTTTCGCGCTCGCTCTTCTCGCGCATGATTCCTGAGGGGCGCGAATCTTCCTTCTTCGGCATCTACGAGGTCTCAGAGCGTGGCACTTCATGGATCGGCCCGTTGGTCTTCAGCATAGTGGTCGCTCGCACGGGCTCTTACCGCCAGGCGATACTCTCCCTGATATTCTTCTTCATAGCGGGCCTGTTGATTCTTATCTTCACGAACACGGATAGGGCCGTGCATGAGGCCGGGAACTACCTGCCGGAAGAGTTAGAGGGCAGGGCTAAAGCCCCGTCCGTTTAACCTTTGGCCGAACGCCGCGATTGCTGCGGCTGAGAAGCAGCGCTCTCAAGACAGTTCGTAGAGCAATACACAGGGGATTTTGCTCTTAACCTTAAGGCCCGGCCCGAAGGAATCCATGTACCGCACGATGCACAGCGCACCAGCTTGTCAGGCTCGCTCTGCGTGGCGGCTGCCACGGGCGCGCTGCCTCCGGCGCCTTTCCTCATGCGATAGAGGCTTCGAGTGATGCTGAAGATTTGGCGCACCACAGGAAAGTAGCGACGCATGCGCCAGAGTATAAGAAGATAGAAGATCAGGGCTACGACGCCCAGAATAACCAGGTACTTCAAAAAATCACCTTACTCTCAGGATGTCACTCTCAGGATTTCGTTCCCGCTTGCGCCAGCAGCGCGTCCAGGTCGGCAAGCGCAGGGTTATTCGGATTCACGCTCCGCAGGCTCTCGATGGTCTTCTCGGCTTCCTTCCGGTTCCCTGTCTTGATAAGCGCCGTCGCAAGATTTTGCAGCGTCTGCTCGTGGCGAGGGTCAATCTCAAGCGACTTGCGATATTCACGAATGGCGCTCTGCGGGTCTGACGGCTGGCCGAAATAGAACGTAAGCCCCAAATCAGTCCGCACGTTCACGTCCTTGGGGTCAAGCTCCAGTGCCTTCTGGTAATAGCCCCTCGCCTCTGCAAAGCGAGCCGCGTCCCCCAACTGCCCCATATCGAAGAGCGCGTTTGCCAGAGAGACAATCGCGCTTCTGTCATTGGAGTTCGCGTCAACCGCCCTTTTCAAAAAGCGAGTTGCGTCCGGCAGAAAGCGCGGGTCGCGCGTCTGGTTGGCGTAAGCGTAGAGCGCCATGCCGAATCTCTTCTGTAGCTCTATGTCTTCGGGGCGCGAGTCTGTGGTCTGTATGGCCTGTCGAATCTCCTGCTCCGAAAGCTGCTGCGCTGAGTTCCCCTGGCCGGGCGTGCCGGTAGGGGCTGTCCCGTCCGTGGCGGTTTGGGGGCTCCCGACTCCCGCACGAGTCCCCGTAGAATTGGCCAGTATGAAGCCGACTACGAATCCCGCCACGAGTCCCGCTGCCAAAAAAAGTAGATTGCGAATATTCACTTTATAGAAATTCTAATAACTAACCGAGCCTCTATTGAAAGTGTAGCAAAAGGCTTTTCAAAAGGCGACGCGCGTCGCTTACCGTAGTGGTAAACGACGCGCGCCGTGCTCAAGTTATGAATCAGGCAGTCCCGCGAGAGCTACGCTCCCGGCCCGGACAGCCCTGTGTTTCTGCCGTAGCCTTGAAGACTCTTAATCGTCGCCTGAGTTTGATTCTGTGCCCGCCGTTAAGGGCAGGTCGTGCTCGCGCCTGCGCGGGAGCGGGTCTGTCGCACGACGCCTTGGAGTAGCAGGCCCGGCCCGCCGGTCAATCGTGCCTGGAGGCAGCCGCTTTCCCTTTATGGCCTCTTCAAGTATCCGCGTAATTTCTTGCGAGAGCGTGCGATGCTCCGCCTTTGCGCGCTGCTGCAAGGCATCCTTGAGGTCGTTAGGCACGTACGCGCCTATGAAGACCCCTTTCCGGTTAGCCATATTCTTCCTGCTTCTCCTTCGCTAGTTTAAAGGGGAGTAAAGCTACTCTAGAAAAGCCTCTTCATAGAAGACCGAAAAATTTCACCAAATTTGTATGCAAGAGAGCAGGTCTGTAAGCCGAATTCTGTTCCCGATCTCCCGTGAGGGAGAACCGGGCGGCGATCATTCATCTAGGCCATTTGTCGCCAAATGGCTCAAGCGACCTACCCGGAGGTCGTGTGCCGAAGGTGAAAACCTTCGACAACTCGGGCGGGCAGCCCTTTTTGACGCCTCCCTATTTGGTCTTGCACTGCGAGGAGTTTGCCTGGCCGCGCATGTCGCCACGCGCGCCGGTGCGCTCTTACCTTTTGGACGCTTTTCGCCTGCGACAAACGCCCACGCACCATTTCACCCATCACCGCGACGCGAGTCGGCGCGTTGCCGCGCCCGCAGGTCTCACGAAGAGGCTGGTCTGTTTTCTGTTGCACTTGTCGTCGCCGCACAGAACCGAAGCGCCCGTAAAAGCGCCTTGTCCGGTACGACGCCCAGCCGTTAGCTGGCTCGCTGCCCTATAGTGTTCGGACTTTCCTCTCCCACGGCCCCCCCGTAAAGGGGAGCGCGGCAGCGACCGCCCGACCTGCTCTCTTGCAAGGCTGGCAGATTATAGCAAGCAATGTTCAACACGTACAGCACAAAATCATCACGTGTTTGAACCTCAGCTTTAGATGAAACAGCAGCGGTTTGAAATGGTCTCTTAAAAGCCTAAATCGTGTCATACGACCATTTAAGAAAGACAAAAGGCAAAAGTGAGGGAGGGTTGAATCCCCCCTCACTTTTGCCCTTTTCCATTTACCCTGAGCCTTATTGCTGCTGATAGCTGTTGCCGTTGCTGTCCTGATAAGAAAGCGTGTGGCGCGTAGTCAGATTTGTGTCTGCCTGAAGATTCGGCCTCAGCCGCACGCCTATGCGAAGGACTGCCGTGTCGCCGGGCGCAAGGTCTGCGACTCGCCAGGTCAGCTTCTGGCCAGCGCCAGGAGCATCCTGCTGATTAAGCTCAGGGTCGGAGCTGACGAACTGTAAAGCCTCCGGCAGAGTCTCTGTCACTACCAGATTCTTCGCCAGGCCGCTTCCCTGATTGACCAGCACCAGCCTGTAATAGATGGCATCGCCGGGCGCGGAAGAATCAGAAACCTGTTCGGTTCTCACCAGCACGCGCGGCGTGCCTACCGTCAGCACGGAGCTTGCCTCGTTTGCCACGCGACCGCTGGCCAGCGAGCGAGCCACCACGCTGTAGTTATACTGCGTGCGGTCTGGAGCGTTGGACGGCACCGGCACCTTAAGCAGCATCAGGAATTGCCCGTCGCGCGCTGCCAGAGGCGGCGTCTGTGTGACCATAGGCTCGTTGTCCTGATGAAGGCCGTCGCCGTTCGTATCCGCGTAAGCGGTGGCGGGCGGCGCGCCGGCTCCTGTGATTCGCAGCTCAAAGGCATCCATGCTGTTGCCCAGATTGCGCACGACGAAGGGAATGTAATTAGTGTCGCCGGGCGTCACCGTCAAACCGGGCGAGACGGCGTCCACGCGCACTCGCGGGACTTTGCCCACGGAGATGGTCGGGCTGTCGAAATTCGAAGCATACGGCAGACTCTGGGTCCTCATCATGCCGCGCCCGAGCGGATTGGTGCCCGCCATAGCCTCTGGCATCGCGCGAAGAGTTACTGTTATCTCTTTTGAATCTCTTCCCCCCAGGTCGCCAAGCGCCCAGATGGCCGTGCGCGAAGGCCCGTCATAAGCCACCGGCGCGGGATTGGCGCGAACCAGCTCGAAGTTTGGATTGAAGACGAAATCCGCGCGCGACGAACGGGCGGACGTAGAGCCTACGTTTCTGACTAATATGGTTTGCGTGAACGTGTCGCCC
>DASVVZ010000048.1:0-3893 GCA_036389875.1 Pyrinomonadaceae bacterium | reverse complement strand
TTACCGAGATTGATTATAGCAATGGCCGTACCACTGGTTGGTGGATTCAGCTTTCAGGCGGCCCTGTAATTTAATAATCCCACAAAACGCGGCTCAGTCGGCCGAAGGGCTTGGGAGGAGCGGCTAGGCCGGGTGCTTTTGTAAGCGTTCGTCTTGCATCGCTTTTATACTCAGGGCCTGTACTGTTGAACGGTAATCATTCGCAGCCCCTGCGGTTTGTAATCCTCCTTACACTTCGATGTAGGCAGATAAGGGAAGCGCCCGTCCCCTGACTTAAATCCATATTGACATTCTAAATTGAGAGGCATATCTTTCCTCGCATCTCAGGTAGCATTTCCCGCTAACTGAAAGCCTTACCTTAGTTAGCCCGTCAAAAGATTTCCTGCATGAACCGGGGTGGTAGTTACAGACTTCCGACCATTCTTACTAGGAAAGGAAAGAGAGATGAAATTCAACCCGGGCAAGAAGCTGCTGTCGATCCTGGCCGTGCTGACGTTGACGCTGGTGACGACCGACGGCGTGTCGACCGCGTCGTCGCCGCCGCCTGCCCCTGTTCTGCCGAACCCAGTGCTGGTCTACATGGGGCAGGAATATTACGAGGCCAACGGCAAGCAGTGGACTAGGTACAAGTATTCGGTCTTCAACCTGCAAGAATACCCGAACGAGATGTTCGCCGCCGCGCCGGAGCTGCCGCCCTGCGGCACTAACACAAAGTCCTCGCGCACCTGGGTCGACATCTTCACTTCGGACGGGAAGCGCCTTTACGGCTTCTGCGCGCTGGGCAACCGCGACGGCCTCGGCCGCTTATGGTTCGCGGCGGAGAGACAGGCCATCCCGCCAAGCTGGATTTACATAGAGATCAACGACAGGAAGACCAATACCAAGTACAAGTCGAATCTGGCCGAAACTACGGATTAAAGCGAAAGCAGCGAGCCGGATTTTATTCCCCGACTCACTGCTTCGATGAAAACGTAATCTATGCGCCGGGCCGGAGCCCGTAATCAGGCGGCCGCTTTGGTCGCAACCTCCACGGAAGCTGCTAATTTAGCTTTCACGTAGGCTTCCACGGCGAGCCGCGTAGCCGCGCTCATTACCCTGTAGGCCTCGGGCTTCTCATCTCTCAGCTCAAGCAACCGCTCGTAGTACGGATTGACCTCGAAGCCGACCGCGCCTTTTTGGCCGGCCTCTCCCTTTCCAGTCTTTCTCTGCTCTTTCATCTCTTCCCCCTTAAGCAGCCTGTGCCCGCTCTTCCGGCTTGGCTTCCCTGCCCGGTCTTAAATCTTCCGCCGTCTTATCGAGTGTAACCTGCGGCCCCTGCTCGCAGGCGCAGGCGGACATCAAAGGCCAGCCGCCGCGACTCTGAAGCACGGGCGAATAGACATCCGCCCCGCAACGCGCGCAACTGGCGGTTCTCTTATATACGGGTAATAAAATCTTCTCTTCAGCCATTTCCCTTGTCCTGCAACTCTGACCTCTTCCGTCAGACAAAAAAGGCGTTAGACCGAATCTAACGCGCAACTAAAATTTTGCCTCGCGGGAGAGATTTCCTTTACCGTTATTTTGATGCGACACCCGGCGGGGTTGTTGTCTGCCCGCTGATCGAGGGAGCTTCTAATTGCGGAAGTTCTGTGTGACCATCAGGCCGCGCACGCCGCCGTCCAGAATGCCTATGCCGACGCGTCCGAATTGTGGCCGGAGGATGTTGGCGCGGTGGCCCGGAGAGTTCATGAGCCCCGTGTGCGCCATACTGAGGGTCGGCGCGAGCGCCAGGTTCTCGCCCGCTATGGTGAAAGAGAGGCCAGCATTGTTGATGCGGTCGAAGGGGCTGCGCCCTTCAGGCGTGTAGTGCGAAAAGTAGCCGCGCGCGAACATATCAACGGAATGAGCGCGGGCCACGGGCAGTATCTCCGGGTCGGCCTCCAGCGCCTTGAGCCCTGCGGCCACTCGCTCGCGGTTGACCAGCACCAGCATCTCCGCCTCCAGATCCGGCCGCGGCCTGGGATTATCAACCTTGAAGGGAAGCTCGACCGTCTCGTCCGAATCGGGGCGGATGGTTCGTACTGTAAGCGTCTGGCGTATGGCTTCGTCGAAGATGGGCCGCAGGCGCGATTCGAGCCCTTCGGTAACGGTTGCCAGGCGATTGGCGACGGCGCTGTCTCGGCTGTGCTCGCGCAGGCCGTCCGGCAGCGGGCTGGCCAGAATGAGCGGGGCCAGGATAGCCGCGAAGATGACGCCGTTGACGAGCCCGGGCAAGAGGCCCAGAACCCTATTAAGGCGGCGGCGGTGAATCCCGCGCGGCAACCGTCTCAGCAGCGAGTAGCCCAGAAGATGTATCAGTATGCCGACGACAAAAGCCACGAGCAGGAAGCCTGCGGGCAGGGCCCACACGTCAGTCCAGCCGAGGGTAGAGCTTAGCCAGCCCGCGACCGATCGGTAAAAGCGCAGGGCCGCCAGAAAGCTCACGACCCAGCGCACCAGATCCAGCAGCCCGAGTATGAAACCGCGCTGCCAGCCCAAAAGCATGCTGAGCAAAATTACCAGAACCAGTAGAACGTCTATCAGATTCAAAACCTTATTTCCCTGCTCTTAATCCCTAAACTCTTTCGAGCGAGGCGCGATCCCAGTCGGCTAAGCGAGCGCCCGCTTCATAGGAGCTTTGCAGAAACTCCATCAGCGCCTCTTCAGGACTGACCGCCAGCCGCACGTCGTCATAATAAAGCAGGAACTCTTTCAGCTCCTGGTGATAAAAAGCCTTCTCGGGCCGAATCTTCTCTTCCGGCAGCCCGGCGGGCTCCGGCGCCGTGTAAGAGTAGAAGGCCGGCGCGTCAACTGCGCCCAAAGTGCCGGGCCAGAAGCCGTGACTGATGACTTCGTGCGAGTAGGCTTCGCGAGTGATTGAGTCGGCCCCGGGGCGCTCGGGCGCGGGCCGCCCGGAAAAGCGCGTCACGGCCAGGTCGAAGCTTCCCCAGAAGAAATGAACGGGGCTGCACTTGCCTATGAAGCGCGAGCGAAACTCTTCGAAGACCTTCGTCGCCTGCAAGAGTATGCGCCAGAAACGATGCGCGTATTCCGCATCATAGGACGCGTGCGTTTCATCCTTCTCGAACGCGATGGGGTCCGGTATCTCTACGGGCGTCGTCCAGATCTTCACCTTGATGTCGAGTTCCTTCAGCAGGCGCATGACCTCCCTGTAAAATTCCGCGACCGAGCGCGGCTCAAGCCGAAGCCCCCTGTGCGCGCCGTCGCTCGTCTTGATGTGCAGGCGGTGGTCTATGAAGTCAAAGTCTATCTCGAAGGTGCGCTCGTTGTAGCGCATGGGCGAGGTGGTAAGCCCGCGCGCGTCCACGTAAAGCGGAACGTTCCACCAGTGATTGACCAGAGGCGTCTGCGCCATCCGTATCTTGCCTATGACCTGCGTCCACATGTGCAGCGTGGCCCGCGTCGCCTCCCATTCTTCGAGCGGGAGGCCCGGCCATACTTCCGATTTATCGGGACTGCTCTGAGCGTTGGAATCTGCCATTACGGGCTCCTATCTTTTCAGGCGTACGAAATGCGAAGGCATCCGTAGGATTCTACACGAGGCTGCAATCAAGAGTCTTCTTCCGCGCTTTTACATGATCGGCTCCGGCTCGTCCTGCTCGCCGTCGTGCTCCTCCTCCTGTTCTTCCTCTTGGTCGGGCGAGGCTGCTGCCTTTAAGAGAATCTTGCGCGGCACTGTGTTGATGGTGACGTGATGGTTGACCCAGCCCTCCTGCCAGGGACATTCTTCCATTAGCCTCTGCATGCCCATCTCCCTGGCTTCCTCTTCCGATTGCGCCACCGCCGCGACGGCCCAGAGCGAGACGGAAGGAAACAGGCCGGTCTGCTCGTCCAGCATCTCCTTCAGCTCCCAG
>DASVVZ010000047.1:0-3906 GCA_036389875.1 Pyrinomonadaceae bacterium | reverse complement strand
GTCAGCCATCAGCAGAAGTTAAAAGCCGACTGCTAGTAGCCGATTGCTGATGGCTCTTTAAGAGACTCTAATCCTTGGGTCTAGCCAGCGATAGACCATGTCTGTGAGCGTGTTGGCAAGGATGTAGGTGACGCTGATGACGAGCACGCAGCCTTGAATCAGGCGGTAGTCGCGCTTGTTAATTCCATCCTCTACCAGCAGCAGCCCGAGGCCCGGCCAGCCGAAAATCTTCTCCGTGATGATCGCCCCTGCGAGCAGCACGCCTAGCTGTAGCCCTAAAATTGTGACCACGGGAATCAGGCCGTTCTTCAGCACGTGCTTGTAAACGACCTTGCTCTCGCTCAAGCCCTTGGCCCGCGCCGTCCGAACGTAGTCTTCGCCCAGCTCTTCTATCACGCTTGAGCGCACCATGCGCGTCAGAATGGCGGAGAGGGCAGCGCCCAGTGTGACTGCCGGAAGCAGTATGTCTTCCGGATAGAAGCGGCCCGACGCAGACAGCCAGCCGAGTTTCACGGCGAAGATGTAGACGAGCATGGGGCCAATGACGAAGCCCGGCAGGCTTATGCCTATAAGCGCCATCACGGACGAGGAGCTGTCTATCCACGTTCCCTTGTGCCGCCCGGCGAGAACGCCGAGCGGAATTGCAATCGCAACGGCTATCACGAGCGCCGCCGCCGCCAGCTCAATCGTCGCCGGATAACGCGCGAAGATGACCCTGATGACGGGCTCGTCCGTGCGGAACGAGCGGCCCATGTCGCCGTGCAGCAGCCGCCACCAGTAGTCCGTGTAGCGATTGTTTAAGCCGTGCCACTCGAAATGCCTGCTGCCCGCAGCGTCGCGCGGGAACGAGAAGAAGAAGGGCGGGCGATCCAGCCCGTGCTTTTCCCGAAACTGCGCCACCTGTTCGGGCGTGGCCTGCTCGCCGAGAATGGCTACGGCAGGGTCGCCCGGCACAAGGTCTATCAGCAGCGTGACCAGCGATACGACAGTCCAGACGACCAGCAGCAGGATGGCTATGCGACGCAACGCGCCGAGCAGCTTGTATTTCATCACGAATGAGACCCGGAAAAGCTCTCTCTGAGCCTGTTCTTAAGTTTTGTAGTGCTTACGGCTCCTGAATAATAACAAATTGAAGTGGCGAGGGGTAATCCGAACCGATATAACTATTGACGGGAACCTGCGCTCTCGCCGCGCTGCACAACCAGAAGGCGCTCCGCAACTGGACGGCGAAGCAGGTCGAAAGTTATCCCGCCATGACCATACGATTCACCTTCGGCCAGGGGACGCAAGGGGATGCCGCTCGCTTTCAGGCGCGCGTAATCGACCTCTTTGAGAAGAACGACGGCTTCCGCGTCGCGCGTTAAAAGCTCCTGAAGCTCTGTGCCGTCTCTGTCGTTGATGAGCCGCGTAACTTTCGTCCCCGGCGGAAGATGAAACGCCAGCGTGTTGGCCCAGTCGCTTGTAGAGTATGAAGTGTAGACGCTACGGCTGCTCTGCGGCACGCTCGCGGCCAGCCCCTCAAGGGGATTGTACTTGGCGAGAGCGGGCGCAAGCGTCAATCCGTACAGCAGCAGCAGTGACCAGATGGAGAAGGCCAGCGCCCACACTGCGCGCCGCGCTGAGCCTCTGTAAAGAGAGTAGAGGATGAAGAGAAACGCGCACACGGTCAAAGCCGCCAGCGGCCAGCCCAGCGCCGTGCCGTACATAAGCGCTGAGGCAATTCTGACGGAGATGAAAGAAGCTATTATCATCACGAGCGCCATGAGAATCGTGAGAGTGTAAGTCAGGACTCTGGCGGATTTTGAAAGCTCGTTGAGACGTTGTGTAAAGCTCCCCAAAACCAGCGCGGCGGCTGGCATGGCAGGCAAGAGGTAGTAGTCCAGCTTGAAATGCGAGAAGGAGAAGAAGACGAGCGGGAAGAAGAGCCAGAGATAAAGAAGCCTTCTTGCTCTGCGCTCGTCGGGCGAGAGGCCGCGACCGGATTTCCAGTCAAAGTAGACGGCCGGAAAGAGCAGTAGCGACCACGGAGCGAAATTTCCCAGGAAGGAGAGGGGAAGCCGCCAGAAGGGAATGGTCGCGTACCCGTAAATTTCGCCGGTGAATCTTTGCAGGTTCTCGCCTATGAAAAAAGAGCGCAGTGGCTCTGCGCCTTGATGCAGGTAGAGCAAAAGGAAATACGGCCCTGCCACCAAGAGTATGACTATCGCGCCACGAAAGACGCTTAGCCTCTTCAGCATGCGGAAATCGCGCGAGAGCAGAAGCTCAAAAAAGAGAGGCCCGGCGACCAGCACAATTGCCACAGGCCCCTTGGCCAACACGCCCAGGGCCATGAAGAGATAGCCGCACAGCACCACCCATTTCTCCCGCCCGGCGCTCTTTCCGGTCAACGCCAGCACGAAGCAGGCGAGCGCCGCAGAGACGCAGAGGGTCAGCAGCATGTCGCTCATGGCCGTGCGAGAGAAGGCGTAGAAGATGTAACTGGTCATCAGACAGGCTGCGGCCAGAAGCCCTGCGTGACGGCCAAAGAGTCTTGCGCCCAGAAGATAAACGGCCAGCAGGACCGAGAGAGCCGCGAGCCCGGAGGGCAGCCGCGCAGTCGCGTAATTGTAGCCGAACAGCTTATATGCCAGTCCCGTCAACCAGTATTGAAGCGGCGGCTTGTTGAGCACGGGTTCGTCCGGCGCGTGTGGGCTCAGCCAGTCGCCCGATTGCGCCATCAACTGCGAGCCGAGCGCGAAATAGCTTTCGGCGCGTACGAAGTCTTTAGGCAGGCCCAGGTTGGAGAAGATGGCCAGGGAAGCAAAGATTAGCAGGAGTACGAACTCTAATCTCAGCTTCTGTCGAAGAAAGGGACGTGTCACCGCAGGATTACAGCTCAGGAAGTACTAAAGAATCTTTAATCGGAACGAGAGATGACTATAGCACGCGCCTGATGCGGGTGTAAAAAACGTAGCCCGAACGATTCTGTCGTTTGCGAAATGGGCGTGTGACGGCCCCGACAACCGCACACGCTTTTCGCAAGCTAGACAGAGATCGTTCGGGCTACGTTTCTACAGGTTGCAGGACGCTGAGCCGAAAAGATGCATGCAGCTGGCGCCGCAACCATGAGATTGAACCGGCTCACCTTAAGGGGCGCGCTCCCCCATGTGTATCGCCGCGATCCCGCCGGTCAAATTTCTGTACTCGACCTCTACGAAACCGGCTTCCGTCATCATAGCGGCAAGCCGCTTCTGGTCTGGAAAGCGAGAGACGGATGCCGGAAGATATTCGTAAGCGCTCGATGAGCCGCTAATAATTCCGCCTATGCGCGGCAGCACGCGCGTAAAGTAGAGCTGAAAGAGCGCGTTGAAGCCGGGCACGATGGGCTTTGAAAATTCCAGTATGCAGGCTCGGCCACCGGGCTTGAGCACTCGCAACAGCTCGCTTAAACCCCTTTCCAGGCTCGCCAGATTACGCAGCCCGAAGGCTATGCTCACCGCATCGAAGGTTTCGTCTTCGAATGGAAGCCTGAGCGCATCACCTTCTATAAAGAAACAACGTGCATCGGCACCGTACGCGGCTTTGCGCGCCGCGTGCTCCAGCATAGGGCGGCAGAAATCCAGCCCTGTGACGCGTGCGCTCGTAGCGGCCACCAGAGCGAGCGAGAGATCGCCCGTGCCGCATGCTACATCCAGAGCGCGCGCGTCCGGGGAACGCAAGGCTGGTAGCAGATTCTTCGCCACCAGTTTTCGCCAGCGCTTGTCAATGTTCGCAGACAGGAGATGATTCAAGAGATCATAGCGCCCGCTAATGCGCGCAAACATCTCGCGCACTCTGGTTGCATGATCGTCGTTTGTTCCGGTTCTCTTGTCCAGCACGAGGTTTAGCCGATTACTGTGGGCCGGTGGTTGCGGGCGGATTGTGATT
>DASVVZ010000046.1:0-4194 GCA_036389875.1 Pyrinomonadaceae bacterium | reverse complement strand
TCTGCGTGCCGTTCAGCTTCGATCGGTGCTGTCTTTTATCCTTTTCACCCCTGTTAATTCCCTTCCTCTCATTAAACTGGTGGTATCATCAGTCCGGGTGAATCTTATGAAGCGTGCTTTCGTCAAAATAATCCTGGCCTTCGTCCCGCTCTTTTTTCTCGCTGCCGAGGCGCGGGCGCACCCCGCCTGGGGCATAGTCGTAGACAATCAGGGTCAGGTTTATTTCAGCGACCTGACGACCGTCTGGAAGATTGACGCCAGGGGCACGGTCTCCGTCTTCAGAGCTGCTGCCGACAGGCACACTCACGACCTGAACATAGACGAAGCGGGAAACCTTTACGGCGCGGACAACTCTTATGAGCCCTCTACGCAGCGCTTCTTCAGCGCAATCTGGAAGATGACGCCTGCGGGCGGCTTCACTTACCTGCTGCCTCCCACCGTCGACCCGCCCAAAGGCACAAGCCTCTCCAGAGACCGCGACGGCAACACTTATCACGCAACCAGATATCCGGGGAGCGAATTGCTCGTCCTGAAAAGAAGCCCGGACGGAATCGTCACGGTGCTGGTCGGAAACAGCAGCGCCGCGCAGCAGTACAAGCAGGGCGTGCCGTACAGCCTCGGCATGATGACCTTCGGGACTGACGGCACGCTCTACTTTACACACGGCGCGAATGTCAGCAAGCTGGCGGCAAACGGCACGCTCACCGCACTGGCCCGCAATCTGACTATAGAGAAGACTTCGGCTAATCAGTCAGGGGCGGGCTCTGCCACGCAGTTGTTCGGCATCACCGTAGACCCTCAAGGTAACGCCTTCGTAGCAGATTATGGGAACCGTCGCGTGCTGAAGATTACGCCCAACGGGCAAACCGGCACCGTCTTACAGGCGGAAGAGTTCTGGTTCCCTACTGGCGTTACCTTGAAAGGCAGCGAGCTTTACATACTTGAGATTGGCCAGACCGACCCGTACCATTCGCTCGGAACTCGCGTACGCAGGCTCTCGCAGGACGGGAAAGTCTCTACGCTCGCAACCGTTGGAGAAAACAGAACCTCATCGGGAAATCCCGCAACAGGAGAAAGCTCATCCAACAACAGCCCCGGAAGAGTTGCGGGGTTCGAACGTAATATCTTGTACGCTCTGATCGGCGCAGGGATGGGCGTCTTCGCTTTGATCGTTATCGTGGGCCTCGTGCGTAGAAAAGCGCCCGCCCGTAGCCACGGGAACACATAAAGTAACGCTATGCTTTTAATGCCCGCCTGTTAGCGGTAGAATCATCCACGCAGGTTCTGCTCAGTTCATTTACGAAGGCCACCTATGAGAAAAATAGTCCTGCTGCTTCTAATCACAATCTTTTCCTCAAACGCCCTCGCGCAATCCGGTAGAAGAACCACCAAGCCGCCCCCGACGCCCGTAGTGCCTGCGATTGAATCGTCGTCCGAGCCGGAGCCTAGGGTCGCGCCGCCTACGCCTATGGCGCTCGGCGTGCTGCCGCAGGACTTGCTCAACCGCGAATTGAAGTCGCTGGACAAGGGAAGCTTTCGCCTGTCGGACTTCTACGGGAAGGTCGTGGTGCTGAACCTGTGGGCGAGTTGGTGCGGCCCGTGCCGCATGGAGGTTCCCGAATACGAGCGCGTCCGCAAAGAGTATGCGGGGCGTGGAGTGGAGTTCATTGCCCTGACCACGGAAGACCCGCGCACCGCTTCCGAGCGCGTCAAGCAGTTCGTGCGCGATTTCAAGTTCGGCTTTCGTCATGGATGGGCCGACCCTACGACGGCGTCCACGTTGATGAACGGCAGGAACGTAATCCCGCAGACTTTTGTCATATCGCCGGACGGGCGGGTGGTGAGCCACTGGCGCGGCTACTCGCGCGAGCGAAACGGCGAGCGGCTGCGCGAGACGCTTGCACAGGCGCTCTCACAATAGTCTTCAATTGCAGGAAGATTCAAATAGGATGAGAAGGGACGACGAAATAACACTAAACGATACGAAAGCCTTTTTCTGCTTCGTGACGGTTCGTGTAATTTAGTGGTTTATCTTATTTATCCTGAGGCTGGCATCAAGGTTTAAAGCCTTGTCAGTTGCTCGATGCGGTCGCGCAGAGCGCGTACGTATCCTTCCATAATTGTCTTGTTGTAGTTGGCCGCGCGGAAAGCCTCTCGCAGCTGCTCGTCCGAGAGCTGCGACAAAAGTGAGCCGATCCATCGCGCGTGCTCCGTAGGGATGCCGCGCATGGCCTTCTCCTTCTTCACTTCCCCACGATAGTAAGGCGGGTAGAATATGGAGAAGACGCCCAGCTTCGTAGGCCGCGTGTCGTAATCGAACTCGACCGTGCGGCCGTCGTCCTCGGTCCCGGTCACGAATCGCGTGGAGAGAAAATCCCTCAGGTTATTCTTAGTGCGGCGGCCACCGAGGCCGTCAGCTTTGCCCAGAGTCGCGCCAAGGTCTGAGACCGTATAGCGGGCCTCGCGGCTTCCCGCCGTGCCTGTCACGTAAAAGACGCGGTTGTTGGCAGCGCGCGCGTCGAAATTGTTCAGAAGAATCATCAGAACCTTGAGGCCGCTCAGCTCGCGCGTGCCTCTGAAGGGATTATCAGACCATCCCCATTCAGGCCCTCGCTCTACGCCTTCACGGCGCGGCTCGAATCGCGCCCCGTACACCATGCGCGTGTCGCGCCCCACGTACTCCCTGCCCCTGGACAGGCGCGGCAGTCCCTGTATCTGCACGCGGTCGAAGTGATAAGCCTCTTCTGCGAAATAGCCTACCGCCCAGACCAGACGAGTCGCAACCGTCTCGCTCTGTGCCTCGGGGCCGAGCTTGACGCGCCAGGTCGTGCCGCGCGCGTCTTTGACGTCGAACTTTGGCGACTCTCCCGACTTGTCCTCTTCTATGAAGGTGAAAGGGGCCAGGGGCGCGAGCCTGTAAGAGCCCGGCCCGTAGCGCAGGTCTCGCCTGCCTATGTTGCCCGGATTGCGCCAGAGAACGGGACGGGCTTCGTCGTCCGCATCCTTGCCTTTGGACTTTTGGGCAGGAATCTGGGACTGAAGCCCGGCGATTAGTATCAGCAGTAGAGCCAGCAGCCCCCTTAAATTGTGTGGCGTAATCATCAGAAACTAAGCTGCCGCCTTCCTTGCTCCCGCGCGTTGGTTGACGATGACGCCGGAATCCACGGTCTCGCCCGTGCGGGAGATTACCTGAAAGTGCATCTCGTTCCCGGCTATTTCAAGGAGCATGAAGGACATGTCTTTATCGAATGCCTTCTCCGTCAGCGGAGAGTTCCTCTTAACGTCGCCTTCCCTTAATTTGCCGCCAGCGCCGGAGATGAAATAATAGATCCCTTTCTGCGGCTTAATCCTTTCGTAGAAGTGCTCGTGTCCGGCGAAGACCGCGTTGATGCCGTACTTCAGGAAGAGCGGCTCTATGACCGTACGCAGCTCTTCTTCGGAGCCGTGCTTTCCGCCGGAAGAGTAGGGCGGGTGATGAAAGAAGCAGATTTTCCATTCCGAGGTATCGGCCGCGAACTGCTCCTCTATCCACTTCAGCTGCCGCTTGTCCATGTAGTTGCTGTTCAGGGAGTAGAAGGAGACGTTCCCTCTTTTGAAGACGTAGTACTCCTCGCCGTTCATGTTGAAGTACTGGTAAAAGCGCTGGTTCGAGTCGTCGTGGTTGCCGAGCGTGGCGTAGAACTTGACGTTTTCGTTGAGCAGCGTTTTGTACACGTCCTCGAACTTCAGCTTAAAGTCCGCCGGGCTCTCGCCGCCGTACATGTTGTCGCCCATCATCAGCACGAACTCGAACGGGTAGTCCTGCCTGTACTTCACCATCCAGTCGGCCAATTGCCTCTGCTTGTCTGTGCCAGTGCCGGTGTCGCCTATGACGGCGAATTTAACGGAGCCCTCTTTTTTGGGCAGGGTTAATCTTAAAGGTGCGGCTGCCGAGCCCACCCTTGAGCCTGCGGGGAAAGTAGCCTGCTGGGCGAGGCTATAATTAGAGAGGCCGCCAAAAGCGAGCGCGGCCAGCAAAAGGGCTGAAGTGACAATCCGTCTCATACCTTTTCTTCTCCCCGGGGTTGCGCCCGCGTTAGGGCAGGGCGTTAAGCATGTAATCGACAATCAGGCCGTTCTCTCTGTCCACGAGCAGCATGTGCCGCCCCACGAAGCGATACTTGACCTGCTTCGGCAGTTGCGGCAGCTTCAGGA
>DASVVZ010000045.1:0-4592 GCA_036389875.1 Pyrinomonadaceae bacterium | reverse complement strand
CACCTGGCTCTCTAGCTCGTTCTCCTTCGTCTGCCACTTCCAGAGCTTTCTCTCAAGCTCCTGCTTCGCCATGGCAAACGCGGCCCGCACTAAGGAAGCCAGCTGCGCCCCTGTCAAAGGCTCGTACTGAATCTCAAGGCCGTGCTTGAGCTGCCGCTCCTGCTCGCGCAGTATCACGTCCTGTATGGCGGGAACCTTTCGCGGGTCGAACTCTACAATCGTGATGCGTCGCAGCCGCCTCTCGTCGTCGTCGCGCGAGCCTGTGACTGCTCGACGCAGGCCGTTCATCCACGCGGAGATTGAGTCCGTCAAAGTCAGGTTGCCGACGCCCGCGCCTATCACCACGGACGCCAGATGCCTCTTGCCCATGCGGCCCAGAGACCAGCACAGCTCGCGCACCAGCACCGTCAGCTCCGGGACGCCGAAGCGGCCCGGCTCGTCCATGCCCGCTATAGCAATTATTCGCCCGGAGGAGTTCGAGCGCGGGTCGGGCATGAAGAAGGGCTGCCCGAGCTTTCCGTGAATGATGCCGCGCTCTGTGTACTGCGTCAGAATAAGGTCGGGTTTGGCGATTTCGCCGCCGCCGTAGACTTTGCCCGGAAGAGCGGCGCTGATGGCGCGGTCAAGCTGAAGCTCTGCCGCCTGCGGCTGCACGCCTATGTAGTGGCCTACGGCTATAGCGTCTATGGGAGAGCCGTTCGCGGCACGTATGCTGTCGTAATCTATGCTCTCGATCCCGCCGTGAACCAGCCCTATCTCTATACGCGTGCTCTCTATCGAAAGGCCGCCCGCCGATTCAGAGCCGTTCTGCGACTTGGCGGCAAAGAGGTCTTCGCCGCGCGCGCCAAGGTATTCCCTTGTCAGCGTCTCCTCCACCCTTCTCTCTTCCGGGCTGAGTCGCGTCGTCAGCGGCTCGCTGCCTTCTGCCGCCTCCCCTTTGAATCGGGCGTCGCCGCTTCTCGAAACGAGCGAAGCGCGCCCGACCCGCATGCGCCTGAGCGAGACTTCGAGCTGGCGCTCGTCCTCTTTGGCCTTATCTTCGGCCTCCTTTCGCAAACTCCTGGCGCTTCGTCGCTCCGCGCCGCGCCTTGCGGGCATCTCTCTTTCCAGCCTGTTGGTCTCGCCCGTCTCAAGCAGCTCGGTCAAAGCATCCAGTATTTTCGAGTTGGAAGAGAGATTGCCGTGCTCCTCTTTGATGTAGTAGACGGGCCCCACCTGGCGTCCGTTGCGACGCAGCAGCCCGAGAGAGTGCGGCACCCGGCCGTCGCCGTCCAGAGTCACGTCGTAAGATTCAATCGAGCCGATCTTCTTGAAGTCCCGAATATTGCTGAAGGTCGGCTGGCCGTAGCCCGCCACGTATATCATGCGCTCTTCGTCCACCACGTCGCTCAGGTACTGGTGATGCGCGAGCGCCGCGTCCAGGTGTCGCTGCGAGACGTTCGCGCCCGTGTAGGTACCGGCGTTGTAGAGCGGCTGCATCTCCGGCATCGCCAGCGGGCTGGGCAGCATCTGGTACGAGCCCACGAACGAGTTCAGTATGTCCAGAAGCTCCGAGCGGTTGTGACGCACGTCCAGAAGCGCAAGCTTCCTGACCATGCTCTCTATGCCCGTGATGGTCTGCGGGATGGCGAAGGAGCCGTAGTTGGGAGTCCCTAGCATGATGAGGCGGCCCCCGCGACGGCCCTGCCCTTTCTCGTCCCAGATGGAGCGCCAGCGCTCCGGATACTTCTTGATAAAGGTGCGCGCGACGAGGCCGCCCATTGAGTGGGCCACAAGATGCACCGGCTCTCCGTCCCTGAACCATCCGTCTATCTGCGCTTCGAGGTCTGAGGCGGCGAGCCGCAAATCCTTCCGCCAGTCGAACCAGAAGGCGCGCACCTGCCAGTTCTCCGAGAGCGAAAGCAGCAGCTCTCCGTAATAGCGCTTCATGATGCCGCTGGCGCGCACGTCGTAGCGCTCGTCGTACTCTGCGCGCCCGTCTTCGCCCAATCTAAGCCGGCCCAGCCACCCGGCCATAATCTTAAGGGCCTTGACCCAGATCTGATCGCTTGAGCCCTTGCGGTCCGTCGCCGTCAATTCGCCGCCCATGATGCCGTGTATGACAACGACGTTTCCCCTCTCGGGCGACTGGCCGCGAGTGTGCGCAAGGCTTCTGGAGACGTTGCGCTTCAAGGCCATGCTGTGCATGCGCTGGTAGCGCTCGGCCCCGAGATGAGTCCTCAGGGCCTCTTCCTCATCGCGCGTGGGCTGGCGCAGCAATTCGGCCAGCTCTTTCGTGTCGGCGGCCTCCACCTGCGCTATAAAAGCTTTTTCATTGAACATATTGGGCTTCGGTTCTCCTCGAAAACGGTAGCTCGGGTTGGGCTTTCGGGTCTGAAATCAGCCACGGGCTCTGACACTCTGCCAAGGGCTCAGGTCTTTCAGGGTTGTGCTCAAAAAGAGGGCCGGATGCGTCCGGCCTTTTGTCAGGTGATTCGCCGCTCGCCTGTTGTTCTGCGGGTATGCCGACGCAGCCGCCGCTACCTGTAGATAAAACCGGCCTTTTTGCGCGAGCGGCGCGAATGTTTCAGGAAGCCGTAAAGAAAGGTTCCGTATCCTGCTTATACGCCTGAGCTTTCCGCCCTGTCAATATTAAAGTCTGGGGGCTTTTACGGGCTTCTTGCCTTTACAGGCTTATGTTACTATCATGTCGCGTTGCAAGGGTTTCGGGTTTAGTGTGCCCGGAAGGCTGGCTTTGCATCTAATAGAGAATTTTCCAGGCTTTTATTTATCCGTCCGCGTCCACATTAGACGCCACGGCGTGCAGCAGAGGAGATTGAATTCCTTGTTCAGCGATCAATTTCGCAGAAACGAATCGGAAAAAGGGCGCTTTAGCGGCGTGCGCTCATCGTCGCTTGTTTCCAATCTTTCTGACATAGCGTGGAAGGTTTTCCAGTCAATCAACGGCCGCTTGCCGGAAGGCGAAGCCATACACCCGAAATGGGCTCCGGCTCCGCTTCTGAAATCCTACGAGCGCACGAGCCCGCCGCTGGGGTTCCCGCGCGAGACTGACAGCCTGTGCCCGCGCTGCGTCAAGGAAGTTCGTAACGCAGTGATAACGGGCGCGGTGCAGCTGGACACACTGATGCACTCGCACCCGGGCGAAATCAAGGCACAGATTCTGGAAGAAGACGGACAGGTCATCATGCGCAAGACCTGTCCCGTTCACGGTACCTTTGAAGACGTGATGGCGACCGACCCGGAATTTTTGCGCCGCATAGAATCGCTCTTCTTCGGGCGCGACTTTCGCGCAGCCGAAGACACAGCGGTTCATCATCACGGAACTTCCAACATAAAATTCGGGCGCGGAGCCGTGCTCACGGTTGACCTGACTAACCGCTGCAATATGATGTGCAACCCATGCTTCATGGATGCGAATCAGGTCGGCTATGTTCACGAGCCCACGTTTGAAGATACCAAGGCAATCCTTGACCGCGCCGTCTCCTTCAAGCCGCGCAGGCAGGTCATCATTCTCTTCTCCGGCGGCGAACCCACTCTCTCGCCCTACTACCTGGAGGCCGTCGCCTACGCCAAGAAGATAGGCTTCTATCGCATACTTGCCGCCACCAACGGGATACGCTTTGCCGAAGATTTGGAGTTCTGCAAGGCCGCCAAGGAGGCCGGGCAGCACGGCGTCTACCTGCAATTCGACGGCGTGTCGGAAGAGAAGAACAAGCACAGGGGCGTCGGCAATCTCTTCGACGTGAAATTGCAGGCCATAGAGAATCTGGCTGAGGTCGGCATCAAGGTCACGCTCGTCACGACCATCGTCAACACCATCAACAACGACGGCATAGGGCAGATTGTAGAGTTCGCAGCTAAGAACATAGACAAGGTTCAGACCATAGCTTTTCAGCCCGTCTCCTTCACCGGCCGCGACGAAGACGTGCCCGACGATGTGCGTATACAGCAGCGCTACACGCTGGCAGGCATGACGCACGACCTGAAAGACCAGCTTAACGGTCAGCTTCAGCCTCTGCGCGACTGGTTCCCGCTCTCTTCATATTCGGCTTTCACAAGCGTGATGGACATGCTGCAAGGCGCGGACGCGCCCTGGGGATGGTCCAGCTGTAACTGTCACCCCAACTGCGGCATCTTCACGCTCATGGTCGTCAACCGAGAGACGGGCGAGTGGAAGTCTCTCTTCGAGTTCTTCAACTACGAGCAGTTCATGAAGGACGTGGCGCTCATCACGGACACGGCGCGCGGCAAGAAGATGACTTACGCGCAGTTGGGCATGGCAATCATGCGCAACTACGACGCGCGACGCGCGCCCGAAGGCTTTCCCATCTCGCAGATTATCAATCTCTTCAAGCCTTCTTCGACCAGTTCCAACTCCGACCGCAACGATCGCATGAAGACGCAGGGCGCTGCTGCGGGAGCTAATGACCCGTCGGATGTCTGGCGCGTGCTCTGTGTCGAGGGCATGTGGTTCCAGGACCTGTTCAACTACGACTTCCGCCGTACGGAAATGTGCGTGATTCCTTACGGCACGCAGGAAGGCGAAATCTCCTTCTGCGCCTACAACACGGGCGTCGGCTGGCGACAGATAA
>DASVVZ010000044.1:0-4348 GCA_036389875.1 Pyrinomonadaceae bacterium | reverse complement strand
GCGTCCGGCTTGTCGATCTTGTTGATCGCCACGATCATCGGCACCTTCGCCGCCTTCGCGTGGCTGATCGCCTCGATCGTCTGCGGCATGACGCCGTCGTCGGCCGCCACCACGAGCACGACCACGTCCGTTGCCTTGGCTCCGCGCGCGCGCATCATGGTGAAGGCTTCGTGGCCGGGCGTGTCTAGGAAGACGACCCGGCGCATCTCCGTAGGCTTGTCGGGGTTAGAGACAGAGACGCTGTAAGCGCCGATGTGCTGAGTGATGCCTCCGGCTTCGCCGGCCGCCACTTCCGTGGAGCGTATGCCGTCCAGAAGCGAGGTCTTGCCGTGGTCCACGTGGCCCATGACAGTGACCACCGGAGCTCTCGGCAGCTCCAGGTCGTCCGAGTCAGACGCGATAAGCTCTTCAAATTCCTCTTCGGCAACCATCTCTTCGAAGGGGACGAAGGTGATCTCGTAGCCGAAGCGCCGGGCAAGGTCAACCGCCACATCGCCATTAAGGGGCTGGTTGATGGTGGCAAAGACCCCGCGCTGAATCAGTAGCGTCACGATATCTTTGGGCTTGATGCCCAGTTTCTCCGCGAACTCCTTGACGGTGGAACCTTCGACCAGTCGCACGGTCTTCAGCTCGCCCGTGGAGACGGAAGTGCCGCCCGTCTCAAGGCGTCCCGCGATGCGGTCTTCCAGAGAAAGAGCGCGCGGTGGAGGCAGAAAGTCGTTGTCGAATCTTCCGCCTCTGCCATCGACCTTTCGCGGGCCCGTGGCGCTGCCGCCCGGAACCGGCCGGCCAGTGTGGCGCGAGCGGCCGCGACGGCGCGCGTCCGGCGGAGGCGTGTAAACAGTCTGAGGCGTGGCCGTCTCGCCAGGCGTTCCAGAGAACTCGAAGGTCTCGCCCTCACGCGCAGTGCGGCCGGCGTTGCGGTCACGACGGTCCCGGCGTTCGCGCGACGGCGAAGGCTGCGGCTTGGCCGGAGGCGGAGGCGGCGCCGGAGCAGGAGCGCGGTCGCCGTGCCGTATGCCTGCGCTCAAGGCTGCTGCCGTGGGCCTGAGCACCCTGACCTGCCTGGAAGGAGCGGGCGGCTGAGAGGCGGCGGGCGCGGGCTCCGCTGGCGGCATCTCAGGCTGCGTCGCGTCGAGCTGCTCCGTCGCCGCGGCCTGTATAACAGGCTCCGACGCGGGAGGCTCCGACAGCGCGGCGGCTTCGCCAGTACCGTTGGCGCTCGCCTCCTCGACTTCTACAGGAGTTTCTATGACGGGCGGCTGGATGGACGCCTGTGCGGGCGGCTCTGCTCGCTGAGCAGGGGGCTGCGGCTTCTTCTTAAGAAGAATACGCGAGGCCACGGGCCTGGACGCGGGCTGTTCGCCGTCTGCGGAAGGCTCTGCGCTCGCTTCCGGGGCGGCTGCGACGGGCGCGGGCGGCACCTCGGCAGGCTCTGAAACCGGCAGCAAGGGCATCTCTGCCACGGTCTCAGCCATGGCCTCGGCAGGCACAGTCTCGTCTGCGGGCGCAGCAACGGGACGCGCGTGTTTGACGACCACGATTCTTCGCGGCGCGGCCTGCTCCTTCTTCGGGAAATATTTGTTGCGAATCTTGTCGGCCAGCTCTTTTGAGATAGAGTTGGATGGGACACTCACGTCGACACCTTCGCGGCGCACTTCTTCAATGAGGCGTTTGGTGTCAAGCTTGAGTTCTTTGGCCAGATCGTAAAGACGAACCTTGGACGTATGAGCGGTCATGCACTCCTTCTACGACGCTTTCGGATAAAACGGCGTCGCGCGCTTTTTGGAAAATAGTCTGGGTCTCTCGCCCCGCCAGCTTTCCCGAAAAGCGCGCTCTTTAGAAGAAGCGCTAACCTTCAGGGAAGGGAAGCAGGCGAGGAGCGCTGCGCGCGCGTCGCACGCGCACACGCCCTGTGCTGTTACTGGGCCGCATTGTCTTCGGAAGAGTTCATTGTATTCTCTTCTTCTTCGTCGCTCTCGCCCCGTGCGGCCACGTCTTCCCGGTACTCGGGCGCGGGAGCGGAACTGGTTTGGACCTCGGGAGCGCTTGCTTCCGAAGCAAAATCTGCTTGAGGAGAGAACGCCGCCACTTTTTCTTCCACGGGCGCTTCTCCTTCGCCTATGCGCGAGGCGGCCTCTATGTAAGCCGCGCCGCTGGAGGTAATGTCGGGCGAAGGCGTAATCGTGTCCGGCCTCAAATCGCGCTCGGCGCCTTGAAGGCGAAGCTCATCCTCGCTCATCTGGTCCGCTTCGGTGAGCGCGACCGGGTCGGCTGAATGCTCCGCGAGGATATTAGCCTCAGCCGTGAAAGGCGTTCCGCCACGCACTGCCTCGTCGTACCCTTCGGCAATCATCTCGTCGGGCGGGTCAATGTCCACAGGCCTGGCGTTCGGGTCAAGCTCGGCTGAGAAAGCATTCTGTTCAACCGTCCGGCCTTCTTCCTGCCCATCGCGATCCGCCATCTCTGATGCTCCCCGGCCCCCTTCGGCCAAAGCAGTCTCTGTCTCTTCCGTGGCTGCTTCAGCTCCTTCTGGGGCGGTACTCATCTCATCGGATTCCGTATCCGCTTGCGCGCCCTCTTCATCGCCTTCGCCAGCCTCTTCTGACTGCCGCTTGGCGTCGCGCGCCGCAATCACGCTCTGGGCCGCCGCCAGAATCTCTTCCGCTTCGTCGAGGCTGAGGTCAAGATGGTCGACAAGGTCGTCAACGCTCGTAGCGGCCAGCGCGTCTATGTCCTCTATGCCGTGCTCGGCAAGAGCGTCCGCCTGCGCGGCCGTCATGCCTTCAATGGCAGAGAGGGGAACTGCGCCGCCGGAAGCTATAATCGCGCCCATCTGCTCTGCGACCTCGCGCTTGATCTCCTCTTCGCTCCGGATGTCTATGTTCCAGCCGACGAGCTTGGAGGCGAGCCTGACGTTCTGCCCGCGCTTGCCTATGGCGAGTGAAAGCTGGTCTTCGTTGACTATGACTTCCATCTGCCGGTTTTCAATGTCGGTGATGCGAACCTGGTTGACCTTGGCAGGGCTGAGAGCATTGGCCGCGAAGACGGAAGGCTCGTCAGACCACTCTATGATGTCAATCTTCTCGCCGCGCAATTCACGAATGATGGCCTGCACGCGGCTGCCCTTCATACCCACACAAGCGCCCACGGGGTCAACGTCGCGCTCTGTAGACATGACGGCAATCTTGGCGCGGTCGCCCGGCTCTCGCACGCAACTCTTTATGACGACCGTTCCGTCGTAAATCTCCGGCACTTCCATTTCAAAGAGCCGCTTCAACAGCTCGGGGCTCGTGCGCGAGACTTCAACCTGCGGCCCCTTTGATTCCTTCGAGACGTTGCTGATGACGACGCGCACTCGCTCGCCCTGATTCCACTGCTCGCCGCGCGACTGTTGAGATTTAGGAAGTATCGCTTCCAGATTTCCGAGGTCTACGATGATGTTGCCGCGCTCGAAGCGTTTGACGAAGCCGTTCAGGAGGTCGCCAATCTTGTCGACGTACTGCTCGTAGATGTTGCTGCGAACGGCGTCGCGCACCTTCTGAAAGAGAATCTGCTTGGCCGTCTGGGCCGCTATGCGCCCGAGTTCTTCCATAGGCAGAGGCAGCAGGAGCGCGTCGCCGACTTCCACCTCGTCGCCCGCCAGTTCCTTCGCTTCATCGAGGGAAAGCTCCGTGGCCGGGTTGGCGACTTCCTCCACGACAATCTTGGAAGCGGAAAGCTCTATGCCGGTCTCCGGGTTCCAGTCCACCTGAATGTCTTCGCCCGACTTGAACTGCTTCTTGGCAGCCGCGCGCACGGCCTCCTTCATGGCCTCTATGACCAGGTCGCGCTCGATACCCTGCTCCTGGCAGAGCGCGTCTATGTTCTGTGCGATGGAAGTGCTCATATTCTTTATTTAGTTGTAAGAGCAGCATTCATGATTGCTTGGCTGCTTTTTCGCGCTCCTGCGCGCGGCGAAACTCTTCTTCAACGTCAATCTCAAGATTGGCCTTGCTGATCGACTCAATCGGGATGGAAACCTCACCGCTCGTGCGGTCTTCAAAGACTACGATGTCGCCTTTCAGCCCGACTATGCGGCCGCGAAAATTGCGCTGGCCGTTGATGGCGCGGCCCGTCTTTACCTTGGCATCACGGCCTGTAAAGCGCTCGTAATCGGCCCGCTTGTAAAGACCTCGCTCAAGCCCGGGGCTGGATACCTCAAGTGTATAAGCCGAATGAATGAAGTCCTCCACTTCGAGAACTGTCCCCATGTGGTGGCTCACCAGCGAGCAATCCTCGTGGGTGACGCCGTCCGGCTTATCAATATAGATGCGAATCAGAGGTTTTCCGTCCGGCCCGCCGACTT
>DASVVZ010000043.1:0-7568 GCA_036389875.1 Pyrinomonadaceae bacterium | reverse complement strand
GCGTGAGCGTGCGATCCGGAAACTCTTTTTCTCCCGTCGGGCGCACGAAGTAATGTATGCGGTTGAGGGCTTCGAGGCGTTCTTCCGCCTCTTCCGGATCAACTTTGAGCGCCTCGGCCACCACCGTAGAATCGAACTCGTAACCCTGTACGCTGGCCGCCACGAGCAGGCGCACGTCTTCCGGGTCGAGCTGGTCAATCTTACGCTGAATCATGCTGCGCACGGACTGCGGCAGCTCCCTGTCCATGTCGGGCAGGCTCTGCGCAAGCTGCCAGACGCCGTCCTGTTCGGCTATCACCTGCCGGTCGCGCAGGTACCTGACCATGTCCACCATGAAGAGCGGGCTGCCTTCGGTCTTCGCGTGAATCAGGTCGGGCAGCTTTCTAGGGAAATGGTTTTCGGGGAACTCAAGATTGAGATAGCTCTCAACGTCATGGCTCGTCAAAAACTGCAGCATTATCTGATGGCACAGGCCGCGCGCCTGTAAGTCTCGCTTGAGCTGAAGGAACGGGTGCTTGGCCAGCAGGAGGTCTGACGAGCGATAGGTGGCCAGTATAAGAAGCCGAAGCCCTGTGAACTTGCTGGCCAGATACGCAAGCATGTCTACGGTGGACACGTCCGCCCAGTGCAGGTCGTCTATGAAGAGCACCAGCGGCTTTATCTGAGAAATCTCCTGTAGAAAGGCGGAAAGCTCGCGCTTCATCCTCTCCTGCGAAGCCGTCTTGATGTCCGTCCTCAGCTCTTCTGACGAGCCGTCCTGCGAGAGCGGCGCGACGTGCGCGTACCAGGTGGGCGCAACCAGCTTCATGATGCGCGCCGCGTGCTCGCCTTCGCCGGAGCGCAGCAGATAATCCAGCGCTTCGAGGAAAGGCATGTAGGCTTCAGCGCCCGCCAGCCGCTCGGAGCAGCGCCCGCGAGCCACAGTACACAGCTCGCCGCTCAGGTTCAGGTCGACCAGGAAATCTTCCACGAGCGTGGTCTTGCCTATGCCGGGCTCTCCGGTCACGCAGACCAGCAGGCCCTGGCCCTGAACCGTCCTGTCAAAGCAGGCGCGAATCTCCCCGCGCTCCTCTTCCCTGCCGACCGTCATGCGGCGCAGGGAGAGCGAAGGCGTGCGCGACTCGAAAGAGACGGGGCGCTTCCCCGTGAGGCTCCCCAGCACTTCGTCAACCGCAGTGGCAGTGGGCCTGAGCCGCTCGTCCTTCTCAAGCATTCCCAGCACGAGCGCGTCGAAGGAGGCTCCGATTTCCGGATTGATGCGAGAGGGCGGCAGGGGCTGCTGGGTGAGGATGGCGTTCATGGAGCTTATCTGCGATTCGGCCATGAAGGGGTGATGTCCCGTCGCCAGCTCGTAAAAGACTATGCCGAGTGAAAAGATGTCCGTGGGCGTGCCCGTGATCTCTCCGCGAGCCTGCTCCGGCGACATGTAGCGCATCGTGCCGATTATCATGCCGGGGCTCGTGATGGCGTCGAACTTACGGCCGGAGAGATGCGCGCCCGTGTCGTAAAGCAGAGTCTCATCCGAATACTGCGCGGCGCCGCCGGGCATCAATCGCGCAAGGCCGAAGTCCAGCACCTTAACTATGCCGTCCGGGCGCACCATTATGTTTTCCGGCTTGATGTCGCGGTGTACGACCCCGGCCTCGTGCGCTACGCAGAGGGCGCGCGCCATCTGGCTGGCAAGCTGTAGGACGGAATCGAGCGGCGGCTTGCCCTTCGAGGCAAGCGAGCGAAGCGTCTGGCCTTCTATGTACTCTATGGCGATGAAGCGGCCAAGGTCTGAGCCGCCAATCTCGAAGATGGTGACTATGTTCGGATGGTTCAGGGCGGAGATGGCGCGCGCCTCCTGCTCAAACCGCCTGAGCCTGTCCTGGTCTTCCGTCAACTCTGAAGGCAGAAGCTTGAGCGCCACCTTTCGATTGAGCCGCGTGTCCTGGCCCAGGTAGACTTCGCCCATGCCGCCCGAGCCGATGGTGCCTATAATCTTGTAATGGCCGATGTTTGCGCCTAGGAGTGACGGCTGCGGTTTGGCCTCTTCGGCCCGCCTCTTTATCTTGAACGGAGGCTCTTCTATAAACCCGCTGGCTTTCTCGTACGAGGCCAGCAGCCGCTCGACCTCGCCCCGCAGGGAGGCGTCTGCCCCGCAAGCTTGCGCCAGATACTGCTCTCGCTCGGAGTTGGCCAGCTCCAGAGCGGAATTAAAAATCTCTTCTACCTGTCTCCAACGTTCGGGGGTCATAAAAGCGGTAACCAGTTTTCAGTTTTGAGTTTTCAGTTTTCAGCAAGAGGCTGGAAGGCTTTACTGGAAACTGAAAACCGGTTACTGAAAACTCTCTTTTTCACCTGTCACTTCGTTATAGAGCCATGCTTTCGCCATGCGCCACTGGCGGATGACGGTCGCCGTGCCTATGCCGAGGGCTTCGGCGGTCTCTTCTATGGAGAGGCCGCCGAAGAATCTTAACTCGACGATGCGGCTCTTCTGCGGGTCAATCTGCTCAAGAGCCTTCAGGGCCTCATCAAGCGCGAGCATGCTGTCCATCTGCTCGTCGGAAATCTCAAGCACGTCGTCCAGGGAGACTTTGATTCCGCCGCTTCCGCGCTTGGCTGTCTGGTGCGCGCGCGCGTGGTCTACAAGTATGCGGCGCATCATCTGGGCGGCGACGCCGAAGAAGTGCGCGCGATTCTGCCACTCCATGTTCCTTTGATCGACCAGCCGCAGGTAGGCTTCATGCACCAGCGCAGTGGCTTGCAGCGTGTGGTCTTCGCGCTCCCGGCGCAGGTAGCGCTCGGCTATGTTGCGCAGCTCGCTGTAGACGAGCGGTAGAAGCTCGTCCAGCGCAGCACGGTCGCCGCGCGCCGATTCCTTCAGTAGCTCTGTCACCTCCGGCTTTTGGGGCTTCATACTGAGAGCGGCCAGACACAAGGGCCGTTAGGAGGGCTTCCCTTCGTTTCAAGCCGAGCATAGTTTTTGTACGCCTCGAAAGTCAAATGTGGAATAGGGGATGGCGGACGGGGGTTTAGGGCTCAGGGGTTGGGGATGGATAAAGAAAAACAGGCTCGCTTTCTTTTCACCCTCCCCCTGACCCCTAAACCCCGACCCCATTTTTTTTGTTTTCGGGTGATTCAGTTCCATTTTCGATTACGCGTTAATGTTTGAGAGGCAAAACGGAGGAGACTAGAGACATGATGTCGTGCAGGCTTACTACCTTGAGACGGATATCGACGGCGCTGGCGCTTCTGCTTTTAGTCATAGGAATGGCACTTACGCAGGGCGCGGCGTTTGGAGCCGGTAAACAGCAGAAGAGGCGACGCTTTAATTCTCCGGCGAAAAGCAGGGTGGGGACTTTCGTCGGAGCAACCAGGCCGCTCGGAAGCGGTTCTGTGCGCTCATGGGTAACTCTTGATGAAGCCGGCAGACCTTCGGCGGTAGGTCTGACCTTCAGCGAGTCGGCCTTGAAAACAGCGCCGACGGAGTTACCCAAGGGCCGGGAGAGCGTAGAGATTAACCTCCCCCTGCCGAAGGAAGCTCGCGGGACGGCCTTTGACCACATAGGCTTTGACTGGAATCCTATGGGGCACCCGCCCGCAAATATCTACACTGTCCCGCACTTCGACATACACTTTTACACCATCTCGGTAGAAGAGCAGGAGCGGATTACGGCCCAGGGCGAAGATTTGGCGCGCTGCTACAAGAAGCCCGGCGACGAGTACGTCCCGGCCGGCTACATACTGCCGCCCGACACGGCCGTCCCGCGCATGGGCGCGCACTGGATTGACCCCAGCTCCAGCGAGCTGAAGGGACAGCCCTTTACCAGAACTTTCCTCTACGGGAACTACGACGGCAAGCTAATCTTCTTCGAGCCGATGATTGCCAGGAGCTTCTTCGAGACGAAGACGAACATCACCGAGAAGATAAAGCTGCCGCAGAGGTACGCCAAGCCGGGTTACTACCCGACCAGCTACAGCGTTCGCTACGACGCGGTCAGGAAAGAGTACACGGTGGCGCTTGAGGGCATGACTCTTCGCTAAACGGCAAAAGACGGCCGGGGCGATGGTCTTGTCCTTTGCTTTTACAATCTAAGAAGGATTGAATTCGTATGGCACAGACAGAGATGCAGATTGAGGGTGGCGAGCAGGCGGGCGCCCAGATGGAGATGGCCATGAAGATGGTCGGGATAATTTCCGGCTTCTGGGTCTCTCGCGTGGTTTACATAGCGGCCAAGCTCGGGCTGGCAGATCAGTTGAAGGACACTGCTAAGACGGCAGAGGAGCTTGCGGAAGCGACAAACACGCACGCGCCCTCGCTCTACAGGGTGCTGCGCGCCCTGGCCGGAGCGGGCGTGGTAGCGGAAGACGAAGAGAAGCGCTTTGCTCTGACTCCGCTCGGAGAGACCTTGCGCTCGGACGTTCCCTTTTCTCTCAGGGCGCTGGCCACTTCGGAGCTTGGTGAGGTGCATTATCCCTCATGGGGCGGGCTGCTTCACACGGTTAAGACGGGCGAGCGCGCGTTCGACCACGTCTTCGGCACGGACTGCTGGGACTATTTCGCAAAGCATCCCGAGAACGCGCAGATTTTCAACCAGTCCATGACCGAGTTGACCAGAGTCGTAGAGCCTGCTGTAACGCGTGCTTATGACTTTTCCGGCTTCTCAAAAATTGTTGACGTGGGCGGCGGGCACGCCGGCCTGCTCACTTCGATTCTCAAGCGGAGCCCGCAGTCGAAGGGTGTCATACTGGATGCGCCGCAGGTGGTGACGGGAGCGAAAGAGCGCATTGAGGCCGAGGGATTGGCGGAGCGCTGCGAGGCCGTGGGCGGAAACTTCTTTGAATCTGTGCCCGAAGGCGGCGACGCCTACATTATGAAGCACATCATACACGACTGGGACGACAAAGAGGCTATCGCTATCCTGAAGAACTGCCGCAAGGCAATCAATGAAGGCGGCAAGGTCATACTCATAGAGTCTGTGATACCCGCGGGCAACGAGCCCAGCCTGGCGAAATTCGGCGACCTGGTGATGATGCTCATACCGGGCGGGCGCGAGCGCACGGCGGAAGAGTTCCGAGCGCTCTTTGAGGCGGCCGGCTTCCGGCTGGAGCGCATTCTCCCCACGGAGTCGCCCATGTGCGTAATTGAAGCCGTGACGGCCTGAAAGCCTCAGGCTCCTCTAAATTCGCGCGAGCTGTTCTCTCCCCCGGCTGTACGGCCCCCGCAAAAGAAGCCCGAACCATTCCCCCAGGGACAGGGCTTCTTTTGCGGGGGCCGTACAGCTTTAAGTTTCCTCATTTGCGCGACACAAATTTCCCGCCCACTGATTGAATTCCACAGCCATTCTCGCGTTTAATAATAGAAGGGCGAAATTCAGGGTATTTCAAGAGGGGAATCACCCGCCGGCGACCGAAATTTATGTCATCAATCAATATGGAACCGAACCAGGCACGCGCCTCTGCGCTTCACACCAATCCCCGGCAGGCGGAGGATTACATGGCTCCGCTAGGGGCCACGCCGCGCATGGCCATGACCCGCATGATTTACGGCTTCATGCTCTCGCAGGCCATATACGTCGCGGCACAGATGGGACTGGCAGACCTGCTGAAGGACGGCCCGCGCACAAGCGACGAGCTGGCGGGCGCCACCTGCACCGATGCCTCTTCGCTCTACAGGGTCTTAAGGGCGCTCGCGGCGGTAGGAGTCTTCGAAGAGACGGAGCCGAATCTGTTCGCCCTCACCCCGCTGGGCGAGACCCTTCGTACGGACGCCGAGGGCTCTCTGCGACCGTTGGCCGTCTGCATGGGCGGGCAGTGCAACTGGCAAGCATGGGGAGACATCCTGCACAGCGTCAAGACCGGCGAAAGCGCCTTCGAGCATGTCTTCGGCACCGGCTTCTTCCAGCATCTTGAGCGACACCCGGACAATGCGAAGATGTTTCTGGAGTCCATGAACTGCTGCGCCTCTCTTTACAACGAGGCTATTGTGGCGTCCTACGACTTCTCTCGCTTCGGCAGAATAGTTGACATAGGCGGAGGACAGGGCAAGCTCATCACGGCGATTCTTAAAGCCAACAGCGAGACGCGAGGCATCTTATTCGACACGCCGAATCAGACGCCCGCAGCCACGCGGCTCTTCGAGCAACAGGGAATCGCAGACCGCTGCGAGACCATCACAGGCGATTTTCTTGAAGCAGTTCCGGAAGGCGGCGACGCCTACCTGCTCAAGCACATCATACACGACTGGGACGACGCCCGGGCCGTGGAGATTCTGAAGAACTGCCGCCGCTCAATGTCGGCGGGCGCAAGGCTCCTGCTGATAGAAGAGATAATCGCTGAGGACTCCGAGTTCGCGCCCGCAAAGGTTCTGGACATTCAACAACTGCTCATGCCCGGCGGGCGAGAGCGCACGGCCGAGGAATACAGAAAGCTGCTGGAAGCGGCAGGCTTCGAGCTGACCAACATCATCCGTACACAATCCAGCCTCAGCATCGTAGAGAGCAGACCCGTATAGAATTTTTGGCATTTGAAGTCGGCCTACAGCTCTATGAAGTAGGTCTGGTCTGAGCGCGCTGACCTGTGCGTCATCTCGCAGGGCTTGAAGCCGAAGCGCGTGTAGAGCCTGATGGCCTTCTCCAGCACGCTTGCCGTCTCAAGCCGCATGGTCTTGAAGCCGAGACGGCGCGCGTTCTCCACCGTTCGCTCAAGCACGCGTCGCCCGAGCCCGCGCCCGCGAAGCTTTGGTGCGAAATACATCTTTCGCAGCTCGCAGGTTTCCCCGTCCAAAGCATAAAGGCCGACTGTGCCGGCCAGATTCCCTTCCGTGTCTTCGAGTACTTCGAAGATGCCGCCCCTTTTAAAGTAGCTCTCTTCTATATCTTCAAGGTCTGCGTCCGTAGTTTCAGGGTCGGGCTTGAGGCCGTGCTCGCGCAGCGTGTCGAAGACCAGTTGCTTGATGCGCTCTACGTCCCGATTGGTCGCGGCGCGAATGGTCGCGTCCGAAAAGCCATGCTCCATAGCGCTCTATCCCCTCCGCGCCTGGCCGCCTTCCGGCAATCGAGCCAGCGCGTCTTCGACCGTCACCCGGCACTCTTCTACGGGAATACCGCCCGCCTCTCTCTCGCTCATACCGGGATCACAGAAAGCTCAGGAAGCAAGCGCCTTGCCGGACTGCCTCTCTTCCATCGCGGCTTCCGACAGAACTTTTAGATAAGCCCTGACCGCGTTTGCCAGCCCCATCTCAAGCGCATCGCTGATGAGGGCGTGGCCTATGGAGACCTCCATGATGTTCCGTATGGAGCAGAAGAGCCCCAGGTTTTGCAGGTTCAGGTCGTGGCCGGCGTTGACCCCAAGCCAGATGCTCTGCGCCTTTTCTGCCGCATCTCGAAAGGCCTGTAGCGTCTCCGCCACTCGCTCGCCTCGCTCGAAGCTGGCCGCGTAAGGCTCCGTGTAAAGCTCCACCCGGTCTGCGCCAACAGCGCGAGCCAGAGCTATCTGCTCAAGGTCTGTCTCCATGAAAAGGCTGGTGCGAATGCCTTCGTCCTTGAGCCTGGTGATGATTGGCCGCAACCTCTCCGCCTCCG
>DASVVZ010000042.1:0-17477 GCA_036389875.1 Pyrinomonadaceae bacterium | reverse complement strand
AGAAGGGGCAGCGTACCGTTGATGGTAATCTTCACGGCCGGGTTGGGCGAAACCGCGGCGGCAGGGGCCGTCAACTGGTAGACGTAGACGAAGAACTCTCCCTTTCGCAGCGCGGCGGGCGGCGTGGGAAACTGGGAAGGGGGCGTGGGCTGCGGCTCTATGACGGCGGCGTTCACGAACGTCTCTACGAGCTGCACGCCGGCCACGTCCTTAAGCGCTGTGATTTTGACCGCGACCTCAAAGGTGCTCTTCTCGCGCACCCAGAGGGGCGCAAGGCGCTCGACACGCACGTCAGCATTCTGTCCCGCGTAATTTCGCTCGTTCATCCACTGGTCGCAGAAGGTAGGGTCTGCGGCGGGCGGCGCAGGGCGCGGCGGAAGAATCCTGAAGATGTAGCCTTCGAGCGTGCGGTTGAAGTCGCAGACTTCATCGCAGGCGTTACTCTTGACGGAGGGGATGGGCTCCTGCTTGCACTCCTTGTACAGGAGGCAGAGCCGCACGTCCTTAGTCGTGGCCGGAGAGACGGGCGGCTCAATCTCCATGGTGTCCAGGTCGAGCTTTGCTTCAAGGGGAACGACAATCTCGTGCCCGCACGCGTCAATGGCCACACCCGGCTTGAGCGTTATGTGGCGGGGCGAACTGCCGCCGCCTGTGACTTCCAGCCCGCAGGCTATGCCGCTTCCGAACAGCAGCCGATTGACGAGCCACCTCTTATCGTTGAAGTAGGATTGCTCGCGGTTGAAATCGCGGGCCGTCATCAATTTGCCGGCGAAGTAGCGGTTGCGATCAAACGCCGTCAGCCTGCAAAGCTCGCCGCCATCATCGGTCTTCGTATTATCGTAAGCCATCGGAGCCTCCATTCAAAAACGCCACAGCCAGCGCTCAGGTGAGAGTCATATCTATATTCAAGCGCGAACGCCTTTCAATCTGTCCCGAATCTTCGGCGTCCGTCAGCACAGTATCGTGCGGCATCGCCCCGCCCATATCGAGCCGCATGTCCGGTTCGGAGAGATACGTGTTGATGTCCAGATAAGTGTGCATATCCAGATAAATCCAGGGTTGCAAGCTGAGCAGTCCCGCGCAGGTGTGCGCGGGCTTCTCCGCCTGGAGGATGCGGTTGAGTGAGCGCCTGTCGTCCTCGCCCATAGACGGAAAAGGCTTGAGCAGCACGCAGAAGCAGTACGGGTTGGACTCGAAGAGCTTGTGGAAGATTTTTAATCCGTCCGAAGCCGGGTCGGCGTCGGCGCATTCCAGTTGAAAACGCTCCACGACGATGGGCCGCGCGCCCGTATAAATCTCAACTATCTCTTCTATACCAGCGCGCGTGCCGCGCTTCTTGTAGAGCGAAGGGGCGCGCATGATTAGTCGGCGCAGGCGCTCGTCCGACCAGTTCTTGTCGACCGCTATGGCTAGCCAGGAGCCTATCCAGTGAAGGAACTCGTCCGCCCCGCGCGCTGTCTGAGGGTCGAAGATGCGCGCGATGTGGTCTATCTGCCGTTCGAGCGCGCCGAAGAAGGTTTCAAAGACGGAGAGGAATCGTTCGAGGAAATCCCGGCTGCGCTCGTCATCCTGATAAACGGCCGGCAGATAACGCAGGTACGAGACTCTGGGGAACTGCACCCGCACGCTGCGAAGCAGGGGCGAGGCCGACTCGCTGCCTATGAACTCTATCTTCAGCCAGAGATAGCGCCCCTCGCCGCCTTTGATGAGAGCGTCCGTGGCGTTGACGACCGGCGCAGACCACTCCAGATTATTCTTCCTGCTGAGCGATTCGTTTTCATCCTGGAGCAGCGCGTCCGTCTTCGCCTTCTCTTCGCCTGCCAGGTAAGAGACCCTGAGCTGCGTGTTTTCGGGAAGCTCCGCGTCCAGGACGAATTTGTGCCAGGTGTTGCCGGAGGCCGCGCTGTCGAAGCTGTGCGAGAAGTAGGTGCCGGCGACGAGCGACGTCCCCGAAAGCTTCAGATATTTTTCCAGGGGCCTGAGCACGACGAGCCGCGCGCGCGCGGGGCTGTCCGCGGTCGCCGCCTCCCTGTTGAAAACGTAGATGCGATTCTCAGCATCGACGACCAGCTGCTCGGTCGCGCCGCGAAAGCCCACTACCTCACCGGCATATTTTCCGTCGCGGTCGAAGATGCTTATGAAGCGGTCGTCTTCTTGCTTCGGGCCGAGCCCGTGCCGGTCTCCGACATAGATGTTGCCTACGGAGTCGGTGGCCAGCACGGAAGGCTTGAACGCCGAAGGCAGCCTGCTCTTATCAATCCAGTTACGGAAGATTATGAAGTTCGCGTCCTCAAGCTTTCCGTCGTGCGTGCTGTACAGCAGCACCTTCTCGTTCAAAGCGTCCAGCACGTAGAGCGATTCGTTGAGCGCGACGGCAATCGAGACCGGCCTGGCCGCAGCCAGCTCGTTCTGCCCCATGATGGCCGTGAGGTTTCCTCCGGCGTCGAACTTCAAAACGGCTAAGTTGGCACGGTCGAGCGCGTAGAGGTTTCCGTCCGCGTCAACCGCAAGGTCAATCGGCTCGAAGGGCTTCGCCAATTTCAGTTGTTTATCGGCGGAGACGGGCTGAGGCGGAATCGTCCACCTGACCTGCCAGTTCACGGCCGCCAGCGCGTAGACCCTTTGCTCTGCATCGGTGTCCGCGACGTAAAAGTTGCCGGGCGCGTAAGTGATGCTCGTAGGATTCCTGAAGGGGAGATTGAAGCAATCGAGACGCTCGAAGTATTTCCGGCGCGGCTCGTAGAGCCAGATGGCTCCCTCCTCTCCGTCCAGAAAGTAGAGCATGCTGCACTCCGCTACGGCGAAGTCAGTGAGCGTCAGCACTCCGCCCAGCCTGTCCAGCTCCACCTTCAAGTCGGTCGTGTACTCCGTCGAGCTGCTGATTCTCAATCCCTCGTCAGAGACGTTTAGATTGACGGGCTCGCCCCTGTCCCACGCAATCTTGTTATTGAGCACCAGGAAGC
Source organism: Pyrinomonadaceae bacterium (assembly GCA_036389875.1). Lineage (GTDB taxonomy): Bacteria > Acidobacteriota > Blastocatellia > Pyrinomonadales > Pyrinomonadaceae > JACVRN01. The sequence continues at coordinate 14,514 of DASVVZ010000042.1, read as the reverse complement.
CCGGCTCGCTTGTTCGACAGCTCGTCACTTTGCCCTCCGACATTCTTCTTCGGAGAACATCACCTCTATGCGATGCTCGCCGGGGATGACCAGCGCCTGCGGCGGTATCAGGATGTTGCCGTCCGCGTCCCTCGAAATCTCCTCACCCGCGGCGGTGAGCATGACTCGCTCCACGCAATCCACACCCTCTACCAGTTCCATGACCTGATAGATTTCCGATTTGAAGACGGTGCGACCGAAGGGCCAGCCCGTGCTCTTCGGGTCTGTCTCGACGGGAAGCGGTCGCAGAAAATTGTTGAGCGCGGTTTCGACTCGCTCAAGAACGGTCGCGGCCTCGAAGCCCGTCTTGAGCGAGATAATCGCCTGCACGCTGACCTCTACGTACTCGGGAGGGATGACGTAAACCCTCGTCGTCACCAGCCGGTGCTCGCACAGGTGGCGGCGGACGGTCTTGATAAAAGCCTCGCTCGGCATGGGCTTGACGGCGGGAGTGTAGGGCACCACCACGACCGTTACGGACGCGGGCGCTTCCTTCTCCGGGTAGCCGGACATTCCGGGCTTGTAAAGCGGGATTGCCTTCGAGCGAGCCACGCGAAGGCCGGGCGTGGCTCGCGCAAGGTACTCGTAATCGTCCGAGGTCACAGCCTGAAAACGCGTCTTGAGGTCGCGGCGCACGCGCGTCCTTGCCTCTTCCAGAGTTTCCCTGAGCGCGCCGCCCGCAGCCCCTCGCCGGTTAATGACACGCAGGGAGCTTAAAGCTTCGGAAAGATTCGTGCCGAAGGGCTCGACTATGCTCGTCAGGCTCTCTTTCAGGACGTTGCCCGTGTCGCCGCCCGTCACGCGATAAGCGATGACCCGTATGTTTTCGCGGTTCTCGTCGTCGGGCGACTGCGGGACGCTGCCGTTTTCGCCGTCACCGAAAACTATCTCGCCGGTCAGAGGGTCCAGCGTGAAGTGCGGGTCTGTCGGCCCCGAAGCATCAAAGTCGTCAACGAGCGTGAAGTCGCGCCAGCGCGTGTCCACATCCGGCGCAGCGCCGAACTCAACGTAAGAGACGGGCGAGTCGAAGACCTGCGGCGGGCAATGTGCGCCGAAGGCAAGGCTAATCTCGCCGAAGATTGCGCCGCTCGCGCCTCCGTCTGCATCGTACTCGAAAGAGACCCGCTCGCCTGCTTTCAGCATCTTGCGCGCGAAGACTGGGGAGGGGCCGTTCACCTGAACACCGCCGCGCCCGCGCTCTGTGATTCTCACGCCGCACAACTCGTGCTTCGCTTCCAACTCAACCAAGACCTTAAAGGCTCCGGCCTGCTTCAAGCGTGTTGGCGTAATGCGTTTGAAGCTGAGCAGGCAGCCGGCCGTCAGCTCCTCTGTCGTGAAAGGAGCTTCATTAGTTCTCTCTTCGACTTGGAGGGCGAACGCATCAGGCATCACGCCCGCGTGAGTGAGCGCGAACGACTGCCCCGGCAGACCGTTGCTGCGGCCCAGCAGGCGCTGCGCCTCAAATTCCGGGAGGCAAGAGACGAGGCGAATGTTCTCCCTGCCTTCGGGCGGAATCTTTCCGTGCAGGCCGTCACCGAACTTTAACTCAAGAATCGCTTCCGACTCTTTCGGCGTCAGCTTGTAATGAGCGTCCGTGGGGCCGGAAGAGGCCAGGCTATTCTGCCGCTCCCAGTCTCTCCAGCGTCCGTCCTGCTCGCGCACCTGTACCAGCACCGTGCCGTAGAGCGCTAGCCAGTTGTCCGCCATGAAGACCTGACCGGCTTCGCCCGTCCCGTTGAAAGAGGTTGCCTCGCTGATGGTTTCCTGCTGCACTACGGGAGCGGTGTTGAGGTTGATGGTGTCAATCTGCGGCGGCACTTCGTAGCCGGCAGCCCGGACGACGGCGCGCAGCCAGTAAAGCTCTTCGCGTATGGGATGAAGGGTACGCGCCTTCATCTGCGAGGGTGCCGTGAAAAAGATTCGCCCGCTTTGCGAGAGCATCAAGGTCTCGTCGCCCTTGAGCCGCAGAAATGTCTGGCAGGTCAAAAGCTCCGAGAGTTCCGTGCTGCGGCTGGCCTCCTTGATGGCTTGCAGCAAATGCTTTTGAGCGGCGGAAGGCAGTTGCTTGAAGGTATGCAGGGCCCGCACCTCTTTGAGCAGTTGCGCCTGCGCATCCGAGCAGAGAGCGTTGAAGTCTTCCCGCTTCTGACGAAGCCGTGTCACTAGAGGCTCAAGGTCTGCGATGATGTCCAGCGGCGTCCAGACCTCTTTGCCGCCGTCATCCCTGAGATACTCCCAGGCGATGATGGCGGACGGCGTGATAGAGGCGGCTTCGTCGCCGTGGCTCCCTCTGGCGACCATGTAATCTTCGAACAGGTTGAAGGAAACGGCGAACGGCTCTCCCGCGGGTAGCGGCTGGCCGCTGCTGTAAACCATGTGGCTTTCATTCTCTTCTTTGACGATGAAGGAGGCCGTTTCGCCCTCAGAGCCGGCGAGCGTGACCTTCGGCGACGTTTCGTCCAGCGTCAGTACGAGCCAGGAATTACTGAAAGAGATTTTGATAGTCCAGTTATCATGCTTGCAGACCCGCGCCTGCTTCACCCATGAGAGGTTAAGAACACGCGACAGGTAATCCATCAGGCGCGCGTCTTCCGAATCCTGCCTGCCCTTTCCGGAAGGAGCCGCGCCTATCTTCTCCCATTCGAAGAGCGGCACGCGCTCTATGCCCAGGTAGAGTTTGTTATCGACGGCCGCTTCCTGCTCGAAGGCGTAGAAGGAGAGCCCCTCTATGTTGTTCGCGTCCGACTGGTCTTTGACGGCCGACGAACTACTGGTGACCACTTTTTTAATGCGGGCGGGGATGACTACGAGCGGGTCTTCCGTCTCAAACATCAGTCGGGCTTCGCCGGCCAGCTTGGTTCGTCGCGGCACGCTGACGCGCCGCTCCGGCGGCGGCGTGAAAGTAGCTTCGGCCCTGGCGGGCGCAGCCTCTAGGATTTTCGTCCCCAGCAGTTTGAGGAACTTCAGGTAATTCGCTTCGGGGACGCGGTTGAGATAGTAATGCTGCATCTCCGCGAGCCACGCGAACAGCTCTACGAGCGTGATACCCGGGTCGTGACGATTGTGGTCAGTCCATTCGGGAGCGTCGCGCGGAATCAGCTTGACGGCCTCTTCAACCAGCGCCTCGAAAGTTTTGTCGTCCAGATTTGGCTGCGGTAATGGCATCTATTTATCCCGGAGCTTTAGTCGTCACCCGGTGCTCGCCGCTGAAGAGCAGCGTGTAGCCGGGCATCTCTACCGTGAGCGGTTTCTCTTCCGTGACGACGCGGGGCGTCCCCAGCGCGACGCCGTTCGGCATCACGACTTGCAGCGTCATAACCAGATTCTCTATGTGGTCAACGCCCGCGACCGCCTCTAGCAGCGCGTAGAAATCCGAGAGACACGGCAGTCGGCCGAACTCCCAGCCTCGATTCTCGTAGCCGCCCGTGAGCGGGTGCAGAAATCTTTGCAAACTCCCTAGAGCCTCGCTTTCAACCACAGGCGCAACGTCCATCGTCACCGGATAAATATCCACCGTGAGCCTGACCTCCACGTAGACGGGCGCGCTCACGCGCACGCGCTTCGGAAACGAGACGACGCTGGGCGCGCGCTCGCTCAGGTACTTCTCGACGCGCTGGCGAAGTTGCGGCGACGGCACCGGGCGCGCGTCCGTGCTCTTTGGAACGATGATGACCGTCACCCAGCCCGTCTGATATTTGCCTTCGTCGTTGAATGTGGGCAGGCACTTGACGCGCGAGACGACGCGCGAGGCTTCACGCGCCAGCCACTCGAAATCTTCGGCAGTGATGGCTCGCCCGCGATGCTTAATCATCTGCGGCCCGCGCTCCAGCGTCTCCTCAATCAATTCCGTGTCAGAGCCGCCGCCCGTCGCCTCCGGGTTCAAAGCCTTCTCTACAAAAGGAATCGTCGTGCGCAGAGTCTTAATCTCGCCTGCGGCTAGGTTGCCCGCCGCGCCGCCTCCGGCCCTGTAGGTCGCGCGTATGTTGTCGCGCCCTATGGGAGGGACGCGCCCGTGTACTCCGTCGCCGAACTGAATCAGCCCGAAAGTCTGGTCAATGGTGTAGACCCTGTCGGCGGCCGCCGCTTCGCCCAAGTCCTCCACGCGCCGCCAGCCGACCCAGAAGGCCAACACGTTTCCCTGATCATCTTTCTTCTCTTCGGTCACGACGCCCGGCCCACCCGCGAACGCCTTTCGCTCGCTCTCTGTCAGAGAGCCCAGCTCGTCCACGTAGATGGTTTCATCCATCACGGGGAACCTGGTGAGGGTGTACTTTTGATCGGCGTCGCCGCTGCTTGAGCCTACGGCCTCGTCCTTGATTGTCTCGGCCTGGCTGGCCCAGGCAGTGTTCAGATAAACGCCCTTGACGAGGGGCGCGAGAGTCACGTCTTTCAATTCCGGCGGCAGGCCGAACGGCGGGCTTAGCGACTCGAGCGTCCGGTCGCACACCTTCAGCTCCTTCTTCAACGTGTGCATCTTTTCATGCTCGTCGTTTCCGGCGGGCAGGTCATCGCCCGTTATCAAATTGGCGAGCGTCTCGTGCACAAATTCGCCGACGGTTTCAGTCATGGCGATCGTACGGGCGGAGCGAGAGCGCAGGTTCTGAAACCTTATAGAAGGATTCTTGCCGCGCGCGAAAGCCAGTAGAGCTGCTCTGTCCCTCAGAAGATTGGCGCTCAGAGAGTCTGAAGCGCCCTGATACTTTTGCCGGAGGATTCTGGCGAGCGGCTGGAATTTGCTCTCAACGTCTACGGCGCGAATCCAATATTTGGCGCTGCCGAAGCGCGACGCCTGCATGAAATCCTGCGGGCCTATGAACTCGACTGTGCCGCTCACGGTCAGGTTCGCCGTGCCGTCCTCTATCAGAAGTCTGGCCCACTCGCCCGCGCCGTCCGACGCGCGCTTTCTGAAATACTCCCACTCGACGCGCGGCATGGTCTTCTCCGTGTACTCCTGCTCCGTGAGCGAGAAGAAAATGCTGATGGGCCCTTTCAGAGGCGCCCGGTCGAAGCCGAAGTAGAGGGCCGGGCGCGTGTCTTCGAGCGGGACGAAGGGCGAGAAGTTTTCGGTCGAGACAACGTACTCGCCGTTGTTGAAGGTGACGATTGATTCGGGCGGCTGATCTGAGTTGTAGATTATCTTCAGCTCGGAGATCTGCGGCTGGTGTATGTCTTCCGTGCTCAGCACGAACTCAGGCGTCTGCGTGTCCGTCCCCGTGCCCGTAGTCTTAGGCACAACCTTCTCCTGGCCGTAATCACCGAAGGCTATACGTACGCGAATCCAGAAGCTCTCGACGCCATTGACCTTCGTCGGCGCTATGTCGTCGGGACAGGCGAAAGAGACGCTCCCGTTTTGAGAGAGATTGGCCGTCGTGTCCGTCTTTTTAAGCAGCACCCAGCCCTCTTTGTTCCAGTATTCCCAGACGAGCGAGGCCGTGGGAATAGGCTTCACAGATTCGCTCGTGCCCGCGAGCGACATCTTCAGGTCAAGCCTGATGAGCGCGCCCTTCTTGGAGAATGCTTCCTGGCTGGCCAGATAGAAGATGTCGCCCGGTCTGGGCCTGGGCCCGAAGGGAAGAAGCTGCGCGCTCGCGCTCGGCGGCAGCTCAAGCGGGATGTCGCCCGCGACGGCCGCCTCCGGCAGCACGCCCGCGTTCGGGTCGGGACTGGCCGAGTAAGGCGCGACGCGTAAGCCAATCTTCGTCGCCTTCAGCCGGGCCAGCGCGTCTGTCGGCAGCAGGTCGGCTTTGACCAGCCCGCGAATCCAGCGGCTCTTGGCGCCGTTCACGCGGGTCTGATTCAGCTCGTCCTTATTGTTCTTGGTGAGCATCAGCCGGCCCGCGACGACCTCTGTCGCCGGGAAATCGAACCACGCTTCGGTCTTCTTCTTCTGCTCGCCCGCGACCTCGGTTCGCTCGCCGTAGTATTGCCAGTTGACGCTGTTCTTCAGTCGATTCAACTCGCTGGCAGCAAGCGCGGGCGTGAAGCCGAGGCTCACGTTCACTTCGCTCTTGATGTTCAGCAGGTCGTCATGCGCTAAGTAGAGGCCGTGCTCCTGTAGATTGGGATTGGTATCGGCAAAGACTTCGGCCAGCGCTCCGTCATTGAGGGTCGCGGCGTGGTCGTAGAAGCCGTCTTCGGAGGGCACGACGCTGTAGAACGACTGCAGCTTCGCGGGCGTGGCAAGGATGGCCCGCTCGGTCTCAAAGACAATCGGGTCGCCTCCTGCGGGCGGGGCGGCCGCCGCCTGCGAGCGCGCGGGCACGGCGACGGCTTCTTTCGCGCCCGTGCTCAGCAGGAAGGTCAGCGGAGCGCGCGCGGGCTGGGCCGGAAGCAGCTTGACGCCAAGCATCTCAAGGAACGCTATGAAGTTCTTGGTCGGCACGTCGTTGAGCCGCCGTATCAAGCCTTCGAGCAGCTTGGCGTAAATCTTCAATAGCGCGGCGCCCGCGCCCGTCTCGCTCGCGGCTCCCCATTCCGGCACGTAGACGGGCGCAAGCGCGCGAACCTCTTTGAGGATTGCTTCACGGTCACGCCTGTCAATTTTCGGTGCCGGCACGAGCATCTCTTATGTGCGCTCCTTGAGGTAGAAGGGGAAGACGAAGTTGAAGCGGTTGTTCGTGGCGCGCACGCGATACTCAACGTCTATGTTGAGCTTCCCTGTTTCTCCCTCCTCCGACTGAACGTCAACCGAGAGCACCTGCGCGCGCGGCTCCCACTGCACGAGCGCGTCCTTGACGGCCGCCTGTATGGAGCCCATGACGGTGACGCTCATCGAAGCGAAGACGAAATCATAAAGACCCGAGCCGAAATTCGGGCGCATGACGCGCTCGCCCTTGGCCGTCATCAGGATGATGCGAATGGACTCGCGCACGTCCTCTTCGTATTCGGACATGGCCACCCTGCCGGCGGCGTCCGCCCCCACGGGAAAGCTCCAGCCTCTGCCCAGAAAATCTTTGCCCATCAAAGTTCCCCCTGCCTCTAACGCGCGTCCATGCATCCTTCGCCTGCTTACACGCGCGCGCGAGGGCTTCTCAAATCGGCTAACCGATGATGACCGTGGGCTCGCCCATGGCTATGCTGTTGGGCGGGCCGCTCTCTACAATCATGTCTCCCTGCCGCGCGGCGGGCATGTTGTTAATCAGGACGGTTGTGCTGCCCATGGCCACAGTGCCGCCGACGTGCGGGACTGTGACTGTGACTAAAGGGCAGGCGTGAAAGTCCGTAGTAGCTCGCCACGCGGGCTTGCCTCCGATGAGTACGTTCGTGCTGCCCGGCCCGGGGCTGAGCGGCTTACCATGGCTCGTGGGGTCTCCCATTCTGGCTGCAAACGGCATCGCTTCACTCGCTCCCGGGTTAATTGATTTTGACGACAGAGCCCTGAATCGTAAGCACGGAGCTTGACTTGAGGGTGGCGGCAGCGTCCGCGGAAATCTCCAACTGCATCCCCTTTATCTTCAGGCTGGTGGTGCCCTCTATCTCTATCTGCTGCGCCTTGAGAGAAATCTTCGTCTGTCCCTCAAAGGCTATGGCGTTCTGCGCCGAGTCGATCTGGATAGAGTTGCTGCCGGTTTTGTCTTTAATCACGATTTTCTCCGACCCGGAGGTGTCGTCTAAGAGCAGTTCGTGGCCGCCCTTGGTCTTAATCTGAACCTGCTCCTTGCCGTCCTCGTCGTTAAAGATAAGCTCGTGGCCGCTCCTGGAATGAATGACTCGCTCGTTATTCTTGCCGTCCGAGTTGTCGCGCGGGGGCAGGTCAACTCCGTTCCAGAGCGCGCCCAGCACGTAAGGAAAGCGCACGTCGCCAAGCTCGAATGCCACCAGCACCTCGTCCTCGACTTCAGGGAGAAAGAAGGTGCCGCGCTCTTTGCCCGCCATCAGGACGGCTATGCGCGCCCAGTTGCTTTCGTCCTCTTCGCTCAGCCAGGGGAATCTGACCTTGACTCGCCCCAGCTTCTCAGGGTCTTGAATGTTGGTGACGACGCCCACGACGACACCGAAAATCTTACTCGTGTTCTCGCGCGTCTCCGTGTCCGGCGTGAAAAGTTCCAGCAGGTTCATGTGGCGTTCCTCGCAACGGAAAAGCGCACCGTGTAGCCCTTCTGGTCAACGGCGTGCGTGGCCGACGTGATGTAATAGAGCCCGCTAAAGCGCTTGCCGAGGCCCTTGAATTCTATGACTGCGCCCGCCCTGATGCTCGTGTTGCCTATCGCAGTGCCTTCGCCCGTGATGAAATCGACGGTCATCTCGTTGAACTTGCCGCTCGCAATCTGAGTGGCTTCGCCTTCCGTGTAGACCGGGTGGCTGACGACGACGCGCCTTGAGTCGGAGAAGGCGTCTTCGCTGATGGTGACGCCGAGCTTCGCGCCGCTCATGGTGCTGGTCTCGTCGCCCTTGCGGGCTTTGCCGACGATGGCCTCCTTGGTCTTGAAGTTCCAGCCCTGCACTATGACTTCGCTCACCTGCCGCATGGTGCTCAGTCGCGGATAGAAGGATTGAAGCGTCATTCCGTATTCGAGCGTGATGACTTTGCTCTTGTTGTTGGCGGCCTTGCGAAACTGTAGCGTCTTGTCCTTGACCACCACTTCGAAGTTGATGCGGCGCGCCCGCTCGAGCAGGAAATCCACGTCCGACTGGTTGCTTTGCAGCACGTAGTCGTGAGTGATCGCGGTGTCGTCAACCTGTGCGCGAAGCCCCAGGTCGCGCGCAATCTGGTCTGCGATCTGGCTGTCCTTCATGTTGGCGAAGGAGCGCGTCTTGCGCCCGCGACGAAAGCGGTGCAGCCGGTCGTATCCCTGAACTTTGAGCGTCGGCGCTTCCCCGGCCGGGAACTCAGGCTCAAGCGCAGTCACTTCTCCGATAATCAGACTGGCGAGGTTGTCCACGAAACCGATGCGGACTTCTATCTCAGTGCCTTCCTTCAGGAGGTCGCCGTCAACGAGCTTGAATTCCTGCTTCTCGGAGTTCCAGTTGTTGAAGGTGACGGTGAAGTGGCTTGCGCCTTCCACGTACTCGCTGACCCTGACCTCTAGTATGTCGAGCGCCGTTTCGGTAGGCAGCTCGCTGCCCCCGGCCAGAACTTTAAAGCTGGGCGCGTCGCGTACCTGTTCCAGTGTGGGCTCTGCCACTTGTTACCTTTACCTCTCGCTTCAGGAATCTATGGCCGGGACTATCAGCGATTGCCCTGGCTTAAGGATTCGCGGGTTGTCTATCTTGTTCACCTCGGCAATGAGCCGCCACTTGAAGGGGTCGTTCCAGAGCGCGGTTGCTATCAGGCTCAGCGTGTCGCCCTCCCTGACCGTGTAGGTTTGAGCCGGAAAGGAGCTGCGCTTGGGCTCGCGCTTCTGCTCGTCCACGGGCAGCTCGAACTCCTTGAAGGTGACGCTGACCTTGGCGCGCACGGGCATGCCGTCGCCCGTAAAGAGCACGAATTGCTGCTTGAGTGTTTCCAGCACGCACCTGAAGGGGAAGCCCGTGTTGGTCTCAACGTCGCTGGGCCCCCAGCTCAGCTCCACCTTCGGAGGACGTTTCCCGTTATTCTTGTCGTCGGTCGTCACGACCAGCAGCTTCGCCAGCTTGCCCGTGTAAAGACGCACGTCCTCCTTCTTCTCGTAGGTGTCGAAGAACAGCTCCATGGTGAGCCGCTTGCGGTCGCCGCCCGTGTACTGAAGCTCAGGCCGCCGCCCCTTGCCCTCCTGATCCTGCCACTTGCTGGAATCCTCGAAGGTGTACTCGGTCGGGTTGAACATCACCTCGAACCAGTCCGCAGGATTGTCCAGGTTCGTAACCTTGAGCTTGTTCAGTTTTGAGTTGGTCGCTGGCATAAATCCTCGCTAGGAGCTGAGACCGAGCCTCTCTCGCTCATTGAGCAAGCGCCGGGCGAGCGCGTCATAAACGTGGTCTGTGATGGCCGTGAAATCGGCCCGCGTGAAAGTCGCGGCCGCACTGTATGACTTCATCTGCGACGTCACCTCTCGCTTGATGGTCTCAATCACCTCTTTCTCTTCGACCTGCTTGACGACGTTGCCGCCATCTACTGCGGCGCGCTGAGGCTGGGGCGCAAAGACGCGCGCAACCGGCGGCAGCTCAAGCCTCGCCTCCCGTCGCAGCGTAACCAGCGCGCCGTACAGGTCCGCATGCGACTCACTTATCAACCGCCCGCCGGCCCTCAACACGAGCGCCTTGCGCGTCAGGTCGTATTCGGGCGCAGTCAGGCTTGAGCGAAAAGCCGGCGGCCGGGACAGAGCCTCAGCGCCGGTGGATTCGCCCGCCCCGCGCTCGTAGAGCGCACGGCGCAGAGTCGGCGCGGGGCCTATAAAATCCGACGCGTTGCCTCCGAAGAGAGGAGCTGCGTACGCGCCTGCAAACTTCTTCTCGGAAGGGGCAAGGCCGCCGCGCCCTTCCCATCGAAACATCCTGAAGAAGGTTCGCTCAAACCTCGCAGCCATTTTGTCTGCATGCTCCGCTCTCTCGCTCAAGATGACGGTCGCGTGCGGAACAGCTTTCGACAGAAACGCGTCGCTTGATGGTAACGAGACGTAAGCACGCGTTATCAAATCCCACAACATCGCGGTGGCTGGCTGTGCGCCGCGCCCGTGTGACTCTGGCGGCGTGCCTGAAATGAGAGCCGCACGCGTCGCCTGCGAAAGCAGAAGCGTCCGGACTTGAGGCGTCAAAGAGATGTTTGGCCGGCCCGGCGGTGAGTCGTGCGCAGCCGTCTCGTGACGTGTGATTAAACCGCCGGTGACATCCCGTTCCCTGACAGTTTCCAGCTTCACCTTGCAGAAGATTTCGCGGGCGATTCTTTCATGAACGGTCAGAAGCTCTTTCAGTTCGCGCGGCTCACGCGCGGCGCGTCGCGGCGACACCGACGAGCGTTCGGCCTGCACAACTAAGACGGGATGCTTCTCGCCACGCACTCCCTCTTTACCGGGCGTAGAAGTCTCTTGCGCGGGCGACAGCCGTATGAGATTCGTATAACCAGCAAGAAGCTGCGGCGTGACGTTCAGCGTCAGGGAGAAATTCGGTCGAGTCTGCGTGAGCGGGCGTCGAGCCTGCCTGCCCGCCTTACGATAAAGTTTTTCGCCAGCCAGCCGTTTCGTCAACGTGCTGTAGAATCTCTTTCCGAAATACTCGCTCAGAAAATCGAGCGCGCCTGAGCCTGGCCGCCCGTGGTATTTCGTCAACACGCCGTGCGCGAAGAGCTGAGCGCGCAAACCATGCTGCACGCCCGCACGTTCTCTACGCTTCCTCTTTTTTTCGTCTTCCAGATTCATCAAACTCGCCCCTACGGCTCACATGATGTTGATGTCAATCGCTACTTCGGCCTGCGCCGCTTGAAGCTCGCGCGACGCGCGCTTTGCACGCGGGCTATCCTGCGGCTCAAGCTCAAGCACTCTTTGAAACCGACTTGCCGCCTCCCTCTGCATTCCCTTCCCCCTGTACGCCACGCCCAGGTTGAAATGGAGCGTGGGCTGTCCCTCATCTATCGCAACCAGTTCTTCAAAGACGCGTATGGCGTCGTCGAATCTCTTAACGGTCGAATACATCACGCCGAGGTTACTCGCTGCCTGAAGATGGCCGGGCTCCCGCGCCAGCACGCGCTCGAACTCCTCTATAGCTTTCTCGTGCTCGCCCCGCGCAAACCGGCACAGCCCCAGGTTGTAGCGCGCCAGCGTAAAGTCTTCACCCGTGCTCAAAGCCCGCTCGAAATAGTCAGCGGCCCTCACATGTTCGCCGCGCCCTAGATATATCAAGCCCAGATTGTTGAGCGCTTTCGCAAACCGCGGGTTGCAGTCGACTGCCTTTTCATATTCCTCTACAGCCTCCTCTACCCTCCCGCTCTCTTCCAGCGCGACGCCTAGATTGAAGCGGGCGTCGGCGTCCACCATACCGGCAGGAGCGAGACGAAAGTATGTCCTGTACTTTTCAACAGCTTCGTCGCGCCGCCCCATCAGGTAGCTCACGAGCGCCAGGTCGCGATGCCGCATCGCGTAGCCTTCGTCAAGCGCAACCGCCTTCTCGTACTCGGCCCGCGCCTCTTCGGTTTCACCCAGATGGAGAAAGATGTTGCCCAGGCTGTTGTGCGCAAGCGCAAAGGCTGCTTCAGCCTGAGCCGCGCGCTCAGAGAGTTGTCGAGCTTCCTCGGTATCTTCAAGGCCGGATAGCAAGCGGCTTAATTTGTTCAAAGCGTATGCATCGTCTCCGACACACGTGGCCCCGGCGCTCCCTTTAAGCTGAGAAGGGAATGAATGTTTCTTACTTTCCAAAACGCTGTTCATATGTCTACGCCTCCGATTCGGCAACTATCAGGAATTAGCTTGCTCGCCATTCCCACGCCCGGCTGTCTCTCCCCTCTCGTTCTCCAAAAAGCCCGCCAGGTCTACTAACTCATCATTGAGGTATTCGTTTTTAAGCTCGGAGATTTGTTTCAGCTCGCGGCGCAGCGACATGAGCTGGGTTGAATCAAAAACGGTCGCCAGCAGCCCTTTGCTGTGTAGTCTTGAAAGCACGGCCACGGCCCCGCGTTTTACCAGGACGGACTGACCCAGGCAATGCATCAGGAAAGGGTATAGAACCGGACGCGGTAGCGCTGGCGGCTGCCACGAGTGCCCGGCAATGAGCTGGCGCTGAATGGCCGTCAGGGTATTTAGCAACGTGCTTTCATCCTCACGACAGCGGAGGCGCTCAATCAGGTGAAAGATTAGGGGAGCTATATTGCGTGCGGGCGAGGAGGCCGCCTGAGCCAGCAGAAACGAGAGGGAGCGGGCGAAAATCGGGATAGACGTATTGGCGTACCGCTCAACCAGAACGTCAAGCCCTTCGGGCGTAGAGGCAATCTCTTCCATCAGGTCCAGCGCCTGTTCATCCGCCTCTCGGCTGCCTTCAAGCTTCTGTAGCTTCTCCAAAATTTTCTCTACTCTATCTGTCATCCTTTAATCACCTTTAACCGATAAAAGCTTTACCCTTTCGGACTTCGATGTCCACACGCTCGTCACCATCCCTCTCTCTAACTTCCCGGTTTTGGAAGGTTGCGCTGACCGGCGCATCTACGCCACCAGGGGCTGCGTTTCTAATGAATCTTTCCGCTTGCCTGAATGCCTCTGACCGCACCTCCAACTGTTTCCTGTTCAAACGGCCCTTCAAGTTATTCAACTCTTCCAGAGCAGTGGCAGCCGTCGGCGGCGTCTTCTCCGTCCATGCCCAGGACATCTCCAGGCCGCCGCCCTGAACCTGTATGCGTCCCCTGTGTTCCTCATCCTCTTTGCCCTTTCCTTTGTGCTTCTTTCCGGGGCTGGCTACGTAGTCGAAGTCCCAGGTCGAGCCTCCGTCAATAACCGTAAGGGATTTGAAGACCGGATGGCTTGCCTTGACTCTCGCAGCAACTTGCTCGGCTTCAACTTTAGTTATTTTACCTTCGGTCACGTATGACTGCTCTTCACGGTCGATAGCATCCAGGCCCTCTTGAACCTGTTTGATGTGCTCCGGAGTTTCGGCTCCTTCGGCCTGAGCCTGTGGGCCGGCGACTTCACCGGACTTGCCTTGCTGCGTGGTCGCAGAAGGAGAGCCTGCGGTCTGCGCAGCGGGCCCCTGCTGCCCGGCTCCCTCTTCCTGCTTGCCCTGTGTGTCGCCCGTGTTGAAGCCGCCCTTTTCGGGAACGGTCGGCTTGGGCGGAGCCGGGACGGGCGAGCCGGATTCGGGCATCACGTCTTTGATCAGTTTTTCAGGGTCAATCTCAGGCGTCTCGAAGTTGATTTCGGGGGCGAAGTCGTCTCCGAGCGTGTAGTTGATGGTGGCCCTGACATTGATTGGAAGAGGGGCGTTCCAGGCCCACTCGGCCAGAGTCCAATCCTTCCGCCAGACGGTCCCCTTGAACAGCCAGACGCCGACATCAATCTTGGCGAAGGCGTTGATGCTGAGCTTTGCCTGCGCGACGCCGGCCAGTTCGGCCACGCCGCTGATGCTGTACTTACCGCCCGCATACTGGAACTGCGGGCGCACGGAGAGAGCCGTGTAGAGGCCGGCCACGCCGACCGCTTCGACGCCGCCGGTGATGTCGGCAATAGCCAGGCCGAGACCTATTCCGCCGCCCGCGCTGACGACTATTTCGGCCCCTGCGGGCACGAAGAACTCGCCGCCGAGTCCGAACTCGGTCGCTGCCTCCGGGTCGGTCCCGAACTTCCCTGTCAGCGCTATGTCGCGCAGGACGCCGGGGCCGAACTTAGAGCGGAAGCCAGCGTTTGCGTGAACCTCTGCGAAGAGACCTACGTTCACATCTATCACCGGGATGGTGATGCCCCAGAGGGGAAACTTCTTCTCAAAAGAGAAGAAGCTCTTCTCGAACTTCTTTTCCGGGAACAGCTCTATCTGCCCCGGAAGGGAGATTTCGCCTTGAACCGCTATGTCCCGCTTTTCATCTACGGCAACGTCTACCTCGCCGCGCAAGCCCTTGAACAATTCCATCTCAAGCTTGCCGCG
>DASVVZ010000041.1:0-5349 GCA_036389875.1 Pyrinomonadaceae bacterium | reverse complement strand
TTATCTGTTTGGTCGCCGTCAGTCCATGCGCCGCGCAGCAGCAGCGCGGCCCCTCTACGCCGCAGGAGCGCGGGCAGGCCGTTAATCTGACTCGCTTTCTAGAAGACGACCCGCTCAACGAGAAAGCGCCTGACGCGCGTCGCTGGCTGTTTACGTGGCTGGCCGACGTGCCGGACATCTCGGTCACCATCTGCGCGGATTTCCTTAAACCGATTATGGGCAAGGACAAGAATTACTCTTCGGAAATCTCGGGGCAATCTATTTACGGCAGCGCCGCTTTCATCATAGAGCATCCGGACATGGCGAACGATCAGGAAGCGATCTATCTTGCCGGTTTGGAAAGCTCTCTGAAGGTGTACGAGGCCATCCTTAAGGTAAAGCCCAAGGCGACGTGGGCTTTCCTGGACGGCTTGATTGAGAAGCGCAACAAGCAGGAACTGGACGACTACGTTCGAGACATCTTAAGCAAAGGAAAATGTAAAAAGTAGATGGCGAAAGCTGAGATCGGCATCATTGGCGGAAGCGGCCTTTACCAGATGCCGGAGCTAAAAGACATAGAAGAGGTTTCGGTCGACACGCCGTTTGGCAAGCCTTCGGATGCTTTTATCACTGGCACGCTCGAAGGCGTGCGCGTGGCCTTCCTGCCGCGTCACGGGCGCGGCCATAAGATTCTTCCTACGGAGCTGCCATTCCGCGCGAACATCTACGCCATGAAGACGCTGGGCGTCGAGCGAATACTTTCAGCCTCGGCCGTGGGCTCCTTGCAGGAGCAGTACGCGCCGCTTGATATGGTCATTCCAGACCAGTTCTTTGACCGTACGCGCGCACGCGCGCACGAATCCACCTTCTTTGGCGAAGGAATCGTGGCGCACATTACTTTCGCTCACCCAGTCTGCGCCGAGCTCGGCGACGTGCTGGAGAAAGCCTGCGGCGCGACCCCTGCACGCGTACACAGGGGCGCGACCTACGTTTGCATGGAGGGGCCAGCCTTTTCGACGCTCGCGGAATCTAACCTCTACCGCAAGTGGGGCATGGACATCATAGGCATGACCAATTTGCAGGAGGCAAAGCTCGCGCGCGAGGCCGAGATTTGTTACGCGACGCTGGCGCTCGTGACGGATTACGACTGCTGGCACGAAGAGCACGACGCCGTCACGGTCGAAACGGTGATAGATAACCTTAGCAAGAACGTGCGAAACGCTCAGATCATCATGAAAGAGTCTGTCAGAGAGTTGGCCGCACGGCCGCGCGGCTGCAAATGCGGCAGCGCCCTGAAGAACGCCATCTTCACCGCTCCCGACCTGTGGCCCGAAGAGACCATGCGCAGGCTTGATGCGATAATTAAGAAATACAGTAATCAGTAAACAGTTTTCAGTTTTCAGCAAAGACTCGACCTGCTTTTAACTGGAAAGTGAAAACTCAAAACTGAAAACTGCTTTTGGAGGTAACGTTAATGAAAAAGCTTCTATTGTTAAGCTCCTTTTTTATGCTGGCTCTGGTGATGAGCGCGCCACCCGCTCGGGCTCAGGGCTCAACGCGCGGGCCGGATCAGACGGTCGTGCGAGACCCCGAAATGGAAAAGGATTCGCTGCATAACCTGGAGGTCGCATGGCAGTATTTCAAGCTGAAGAAGGCTTATCTGGCATCTCTCAAGCGTTGTGAAGAGATTATCGCGGGAAATCCTACCTTCTCTAAAATAGACGAGGTTTATTACATAGCCGGGGTGAGCAGCCTGCGTCTTGCGGGAGGCAAGGGAAAGCAGAAACAGCTTCCGGCTGAGGTTAATTCGGAAAAGCTGCGCGACGATGCTCGCGAGTACCTCTCGCAGGTCTTCTATAACTTTCCCGACAGCAAGTTCCGCAGGGAGGCCGAGAAGGAGCTGCGTGCTTTGGGTGGCCCCAAGGCCAAGAATGCGCTTCAGCCTTCGGGCAACTAAAGTTTATCTTTCCAATTGAAAGAGGCCGGTCACGGGAAACCGGCCTCTTGTTCTGTTAATAGAATCTTTGAGACAGGAGCAAATAAACGGATGTCTTTGCTGGTAGTCGGCTCAGTAGCCTTTGATGCTGTCGAAACGCCTTTCGGAAAAAGGGACAAGATGCTCGGCGGCTCGGCCGCTCATTTCTCCATCTCCGCCAGCTTCTTTACGGACGTGCGGGTGGTGGCGGTGGTCGGCGGTGATTTCTCCCGCGAGGAAGAAGCAGTATTTGAGCGCCATAACGTGAACATCTCCGACCTGGAGCGCGTGCCCGACGGAAAGTGTTTCTTCTGGCACGGGCGCTATGAATACGATCTGAATACGGCGCACACGCTGGAGACGCAACTCAACGTCTTCGCGGATTTTCAACCGAAGCTCTCGGACGAAGCTAAAAGGTCGCGCCTTGCCTTCCTTGGCAACATTCAGCCGGACCTGCAGCGCGGCGTAAGAGACCAGATGGCGGGCGCTGAATTAATCGCGCTCGACACCATGAACATGTGGATTGATATAACGCGCGACTCGCTGCTTGAGACAATCAAGGGCGTGCACGTGATGATTATCAACGACGCTGAGGCGCGCCAGCTGGCAGAAGAGCCGAATCTGATTCGCGCCGCGCGCAAGATTATGGAGCAGGGGCCGCGCGCTCTGGTGGTTAAGCGAGGCGAGTACGGCGCTGCGCTCTTCACCAAAGACACCTACTTCGCCATCCCGGCTTATCCGCTTGAGTCCGTCTTTGACCCGACGGGCGCTGGCGACACCTTCGCGGGCGGCTTCATGGGCTATCTGGCCAGCCAGGAGAAGCTGGACGACGCCGCCATGCGACGGGCGATGATATTCGGCTCCGTGATGGCCTCCTTCAACGTCGAAGAGTTCGGCACGGAGCGCGTGCAGCGGCTCACTCACGCGGAGATAAATGAGCGTTTCCGCGCCTTCAAGAAGATGACGCACTTCGACGAGATACCCTTCGAGCGCGCCGTACAGGCTACGAAATGAAGATGGGGGTGTGAGGCGATAGGGGTTGTGGATGGTGAAAGAATGAGTGTTGTATTCTCTTTTCTCTAATCCCCAACCCCTTAACCCCTATCCCCCATCTTTCCCTTTTGCGCCTTTTCTCTTAAACTGTCTTGCGAAATCAAAAAAATCTTGGTTGAGGGAAATCATGTTCTGTCCTGTTTGCGAGTCCGAGTATGAGGCTGGGATTACGAGCTGTCCTGATGACGGCTCGGAACTGGTTGAGCGGCTGACGCCTGAGAATATGGCGCAGGATCACTCTGAGGCGCGCTTCGTACCTCTGCACAACATAGGCTCACCCGCCGAAGCCGAAATGGTCAACGACATTCTCACGCAAAACGGCATACGCTCTGCGGTACAGTCGGGCGGAATGGATGCTTTTTCGCCCCTGCTTTCGACGACAGCGCCGGGAGCAGTCGTGCTAGTGGACGAGCGCGATTATGACCGCGCCATGGAGCTTTACAACGCCTTCTTCGGCAGCGATACCACGCCGCTCACCGGCACGACCCTGGAAGAAGACGAAGAAGCGCCTGCCGTAGAAGAAAAGGAAGAAGAATAAAGAGAGTTTTCAGTTTCGAGTTTTCAGTTTTCAGCAAAGACTCGACCTGCTTTCAACTGATAACTAAAGACTGAAGACTGAAAACCGTTCTCTTATGGCTGAGGAAAGCAGAGAGCCTGTGGTCGTGATGATGACTGCGGGGAGCCGCGAAGAGGCCGTACGGCTGGCGGAGATGCTGGTCGGCTCTCGACTTGCCGCCTGCGTTCAGATTTTGCCGGAGATGGAGTCGGTCTACTGGTGGCAGGACGCTGTGCAGCGCGAGCCGGAGCACCTGCTCCTGGTAAAAACGACCGTGGATAATTTCGCGCGGCTGGAATATGAAGTGCGCGCCCTGCACAGTTACGAGACGCCTGAGATAATTGCGCTTCCGGTCACGGCTTCCAGCGCGCCTTACCTCGAATGGCTCATGTCTACGGCCAAATCCCAACAGGGCTAAATGTGGGAGCCGGGGCATCGCCCGAAGCCGGAGACAGTCCTTTTGGCGCGGGACGGCACAGGTTTTAGATAGGGCCTACCAGGTCATCCGACACGCTTCTGTCAATCTTGCGCAAGGAGCTCTGGCTGCTGGAAATAATCTCAACGACCTCGGACGGCGAATCCGTCACCCGCAGCAGGTCGATATCCTTCTCGGAAACCTTTCCCTGCGTCAACAGGGAGTTCTTAATCCAATCGACCATCCCGCCCCAGTATTTGGAGTCGAAGAGGACAACGGGAAAGTTTCTAATCTTTCGGGTCTGAATGAGCGTCAGCGACTCGAACAGCTCATCAAGTGTTCCGTAGCCGCCTGGAAAGATGACGAAGGCGCGGCTGTATTTGACGAACATGGTCTTGCGCACGAAGAAGTACTTGAAGGTCATGGAGCGAGTCTGGTAAGGGTTCGGCCGCTGCTCGAACGGCAGCTCAATGTTACAGCCGATTGAGACGCCGCCCGCATCCAGCGCTCCCTTGTTGGCCGCCTCCATAATCCCCGGGCCGCCCCCCGTAATCACCGCGAAGCCCGCGCGCGCCAGCAGCGCAGCCGTCTCCTGCGCGGCCTTGTACTGCGGGTCGTCGGGCCGCGTGCGCGCAGAGCCGAAGATAGCAACCCCGCGCGTAACGCTCGCCAGCTCGTCAAAGCCTTCTACGAACTCACCCATAATGCGAAAGACCCGCCAGGTGTCTGTATGAGTAAATTCGTCCGCCTTTGGCGACTCAAGTAGCTGCTCGTCCTGAGTTACTTCCTGTGCGTCCCTGTCTTTTGCGTCAGTTTCAGCCATAAAAAAGTCTAGAGAGTCCGTAGAGTCCTTAGAGCCCGTAGAATAGAAAGTCCTTTTGACTCTCTAAATTCTCCAGACTCTACGGATTCTACGGGCTCATCACACTGCCATGATGTTGTAGCCGCAGTCAACGTGTATGACTTCGCCTGTGATGCCTGAGGAGAGGGGGCTGCATAGGAAGAGCGCGGTGTTGCCGACTTCGCGTGCCTCTACGTTGCGGCGCAGGGGCGCTCGCTCGGCGTGATGCTTGAGCATGGAAGTCATGTTGCTGACGGCGCGGGCCGAAAGCGTGTTGATGGGACCGGCGCTGATGGTGTTGACGCGTATTTTGCGCCTGCCCAGGTCATACGCCAGATAGCGCGTGCTTGCTTCGAGCGCGGCCTTCGCCACGCCCATCACGTTGTAATTCGGCACGACCTTTTCCGCGCCGTAATAGGTCATGGAAACTATGCTCCCGCCCTCTGTCATCAAGGGGGCTGCGGCGCGCGAGACCTGCGCCAGAGAGTAAGCGCTGATTTCCAGCGCCGTCAGAAAGCCTTCGCGCGTGG
>DASVVZ010000040.1:0-6891 GCA_036389875.1 Pyrinomonadaceae bacterium | reverse complement strand
GACCGCGACTCCGCCATAGCGCAGTACAACATACTCAGAACCTCCGACTCCGACTGGGCCGACAAGCTCTACAACGTCATCAATCCTTAAAAACAGTATTCAGTAATCAGTTTTCAGATAAAAGCAAACTGTGTCTTTTCTGAAAACTGATTACTGAAAACTGTTTTTCTTACTTGGTGGCTTCATTTACAAGCGCGGTGAGCGCGTTGTCCTGCAGGGTCAGGTTGTTCTGTATGTACCCGTGCAGGTCGCAGGAGAAGACTGCGTAAGTGATGGGCAGCCCGGCATTGAAGAGGGAGCCTGTGCGGCGGCTGGCGCCGAGTGTCTCTGCGAGAAGCGAGCGGCGCGTGACGCGGCCGTCGCCGGGCGAATACATGGCCAGCGTCACCTCTTTTTCCGTCATGCGCCGCCCGTCGCTGGTGCGATAGGAGCGCGGCTCTGTCAGCGTAATCCAGCGATTGCGCTTCTGGTCTCGCAGGATGACGGGCGCGTTCAGTGTCTCCTCGCAATCGCCGCCGAAGGCGAAGAGCGCGACGGGCGTCGTGCCATCGGCCTCCGCGTCCAGCGCCTCGTGAAAGCGGCGCGCCCGTTTTAATACGGCTCGAAAGTAGGCTTCCAAATCCTGTGACTGACCGCGCTTTGAGCGTGCGTACTCTTCATCGTCGCGCATGAAGCGCCTGCGGAAATTCTCGTCCGCGTACGGAGACCAGTTGTAGCGCCGCCAGACTTCAGGGTCGTAAATATCGATCTTCAAAGGTTGAAGATTCTCGTCCAGAAAGCGCGCGGTCTCGCCGTGCGGCATTAGCTGAAAGATGGAGGGCACCGTGATGGCCGCCTCGCGCGAGAGCGTGTTGAGCAGGTACAGGCGGCGACGCAGGCCTTCCGTCAGCGAATAGCCTTCGAGCAGCGTCGCGAAGGCATCGGCTGAGCCTTCGTTCGGCGTGCCGAACATGAAAATCTTGCTGATATGGGACGCGCCCGCCCACGTGGGCTTAATCGGCGTGCCGTCTTCCGGCAAATCCGCGTCGCCGAACCTAGCGGCATAGCGCGCGATGAGACCGCCCATCGAATGGGCTATGATGTTGAAGCGCAGGTCTGCGCGACCGAGCCTGCGCTTTAACGCCTCTATCCTGCGAACCAGCAGCCTCGCCGTCTCCACGTTGTCGCGCCGCCAGTCGTAGGCGAAGACGTAGAAGGTGTCACGGTCGCCGCCCGCGCCCGGATTGTCCCAGTCGCCTTCGCTGTACCCGCCATAGTTTTTCAGCGCGCCCAGCAGGTTGTGATAGATGTAGACTTCCGGCACCAGCCGCGAGAGGCGCAGCGTGGTGACTATCTTCTTCGGAACAAGCTTGTCACTGCTCCCGGCCAGGTCGCCCCGCAGGGGAAGTTCGAGCCCGTCGTTTGAGGAACGAAAAATAGAGGGCCAGACCTTCTCTCCCGTCTCGGAATTAACCAGCTCGGTTCCGAGTATCCCCGGAATGATAATCACGGGCCGCTTGCCCGTCTGCTCTCTGGCGGAGGCGAAGATGCGCTCAAGGTTCGGCTTGCGATGCGCGCCACAGCCCTGTAGGACGGGCGCAAGCGCCGTCAATAGTGAGACCAGCAGTAGGAGAGCTGCGCCCGATTGAATGCGCGGGGGGTTGCGGCCTGTCCCTGGCCGTGCAGTGTTATTCATATGGCGCTCGTTTGAGCGGCGTCGCTCGCCTCACTCTCTTCGGCAGGCTCTTCCCACCTGCGATTAATCAGCGCAGCGACGAAGCCCGCTCCGAAGCCGTTGTCTATGTTGACGACCGTCACGTTCGAAGAGCAGGAGTTGAGCATCCCCAGAAGCGCCGCGACGCCGCCGAACGAAGCGCCGTAGCCTATGCTGGTCGGAACGGCCACGACGGGAACGCTGACCAGCCCGCCGACTACGGAAGGCAGCGCGCCCTCCATCCCGGCCGCGACTATTAGGACGCGTGCGCGCCTGAGCAGCTCACGCTCGGCCAGGATTCTATGAATGCCCGCCACGCCAGCGTCCCAGATTCTATGCACGCGGTTGCCCATGGCCTCCGCGGTCAGCGCCGCTTCCTCTGCCACGGGGATGTCGCTTGTGCCCGCGGTGACGACGGCGATTGAGCCCGAGCCGCGCTCCGTGTGGTCGCGCCGTATGCGTATCAACCTTGCCGTCTCGTGCCACTCTGCGTCCGTGCCGATGTTGCGCACCTCCCCGAAAGTGTCAGCGTCGGTGCGCGTGACGAGGATGTTCGGAGAGCGTCGCGCAAGGCGCTCGACTATCCCGACGACTTGCTGGCGCGTCTTGCCTTCGCCGAAGACGACTTCAGGAAAGCCCTGCCTGTAGGCACGCGCATGATCCACGCGCGCGTAGCCTATGTCTTCATACTGTAGCTCGTTGATGAGGCGCGCGGCTTCCGTTTCATCAAGCTCGCCGCCCCTGTACGCGCGTAAAAGCTTCTCTATCTCCCTTAAATCCATCCGTGGGTTCCGTTATATGATTAAATCTTGAACAACACGGGCATTCTAGCATCGAAGCCTACGCGCTCCTACAGCTGTAGCCGAAGTGACAAGAGGCAAGCTACAGGCTAGAATCTTCCGCTCGTCGCCTGTCACTTATGACTCCGCGCCGTTTTGTTTGGTTGGCAGAGTGCAAGCTGCGCGCCATCCCAAATGGCGATTTGCAAACTCGCCGGAGACGAAAGCGCAGCTTTTCAAGCATAGAGGGGGCTGGCTCGGCTTTTGCCTTTCAATTCACCGGAGGCTATCCTTCAGAATCAGGAGGCGTTACTTTTTATTCTCATGCAATCGGTCGCACGAAACATACGCACTACGCTGGAGATGATTAAGATAGAGCACACGCTCTTCGCGCTGCCGTTCGCGCTGCTGGGGGCGCTGCTGGCCGCGCGCGGGATACCGTCTGTGTGGCAGCTTGCCTGGATTACAGTAGCGATGGTCGGCGCTCGCTCCTGCGCCATGGCCTTCAATCGCATAGCCGACAGGGAGATCGATGCGCGCAACCCTCGCACGAGCGGCCGGGCGATCCCTTCGGGCGCGCTCTCCGTAGGCTTCGTCTGGGCTTTCACTGTGGCGTCGGCGGCGCTTTTCCTGCTGGCCTCCGCCATGCTCAATCGCCTGACGCTACTGCTTTCGCCTGTAGCCCTGGCGAGCATCCTTCTTTACTCTTACGCTAAGCGCTGGACTTCGCTTTCACACCTGGTGCTGGGCTGGTGTCTCTCTATTGCGCCGACGGGAGCGTGGATAGCCGTGCGCGGCTCAATTGACGAGCCTGCGCCGCTTCTGCTTTCGACGGTTGTGCTGCTGTGGACGGCCGGCTTCGATGTTCTGTACGCGTGCCAGGATTACGAGTTCGACCGCCGCGAAGGCTTGCACTCGATTCCGCGCCGCTTCGGCATAGGACGTGCGCTGTGGATTTCGCGTCTCCTACACGCGGGAGCGTTCGCGGCCCTTCTGGCGTTGTACCTGACGACACAGCTCGGGGCGCTTGCGCTCGTGGGCGTCATGACGACGGGCGCCCTGCTCATTTACCAGCACACGCTGGTGCGGGCAAACGACCTCAGCCGCCTCAACGCGGCCTTCTTCACTACGAATGCCTTTGTCAGCGTGATACTGTTTATTACTTTCGGCGGGGCCATCTTTTTAAGCTCGGGGCCGCGGGCCCCGGGCCCCGGGGCAGACGCAAAATCACTGAGAGCTTATGTGAGCGTTAAACCGGCA
The DNA here is from genome assembly GCA_036389875.1 of Pyrinomonadaceae bacterium. GTDB lineage: Bacteria > Acidobacteriota > Blastocatellia > Pyrinomonadales > Pyrinomonadaceae > JACVRN01. The sequence goes on along the minus strand of DASVVZ010000040.1, from coordinate 3,159 downwards.
GCCTGAAATTTGACAAACTTAACGTTGGGCTTGAGACTTGGGCTCTGAACTCAAAACACTATGAAATTTTCACACGACGATAACCTGAACAGAATCGCGGACAAGGTCGAGCGCGACGAACGATTGACGTTTGATGACGGCCTGGCGCTTTACGCGACGGATGATCTTCCGGCGCTGGCGAAGATGGCCGACTACGTGCGCAGGCGGCTTCACGGGCGCACGACCTATTTCAACGTCAACCGCCATTTCAATCCTACTAACGTTTGCTACGTTGATTGCAAGTTCTGCGGCTTCTACCGCAAGCCGACAGCGACGGACGCCTACACGCACAACATAGAAGAGTCTCTGCGGATCGCTGGCGAAGCCGTCAAAGAAGGCGCGACGGAGCTTCACATAGTCGGCGGGCTCAACACAAAGCTCCCGTGGAGCTACTACACTGACCTGCTCTCGTCGCTGAAGCGACAGTACCCGCAGCTTCATCTCAAAGCCTTCACGATGGTAGAGCTCGATCACTTCGCGCGCTTCTACAAGATGAAGGACGAGGATGTGATTGGCCAGTTGAAGGAGGCAGGGATGGATTCCTGCCCGGGCGGCGGCGCGGAAATCTTCAGAGAGCCGACGCGCTCCATGCTCTGTGCGCACAAGTGCGACGCGGAGCGCTGGCTTGAGCTTTCCGGCAAAGTTCACGCTGCCGGGCTCAAGACGAACGCCACCATGCTCTACGGCCACATAGAAAACACGGAAGACCGCGTAGACCATTTTCTAAGATTAAGGGAGCAGCAGGACAAGTCGGGCGGCTTCCAGTGCTTTATCCCTCTGGCCTTTTACCCGGAGAACACGAAGCTTGCGCACCTGCCGGGGCCGTCCGGCGTTGACAGCCTTAAAACCATAGCCGTCTCGCGTCTCATGCTGGACAATTTCCCGCACATCAAGGCCTACTGGGTGATGCTCGGCAAGCGGCTCTCGCAGGTCGCGCTGCACTTCGGCGCGAACGACCTGGACGGAACCATCACCGACGGCGGCGAGCTTTCGGAAAGCTACTCTGTCGAAGCCAATCAGGAAGTCAGGATGACAAAGCAGGAGATAGTAGCGCTCGTCGAAGAGGCCGGATTCGAGGCCGTAGAGCGCGACACGGTCTATAACAGAATAGAGCGAGAGCCAACCACAGTCTGATTTCCATTATGTCTATTGCAACTGAAATAAGAACCATCTCGGTCGCGCATTCGCCGGATTCGGACGATGCCTTTATGTTCTACGGACTGGCGAACGATTTGTTGGACACGGGCGACCTGCGATTTACGCACGTCCTCAAAGACATTCAGACGCTGAACGAAGAGGCCATGCGCGGCACCTACGATGTCACGGCCGTAAGCTTTCACGCCTACGCCTACATCGCGGACAAATACGCGCTCCTGCCGCACGGCGCTTCGATAGGCGACAACTACGGCCCGATCGTCGTGGCGCGCGAGCCCCTGCGTGCCGAAGACATGTCAAAGATTAAGGTGGCGGTTCCGGGCACACTGACGAGCGCATTCCTGGCGCTCAGGATCTTCAATCCTTCGTTCGAATACGAAGTAGTACCCTTTGACCGGATAATCGCGGCGGTGCAGGAGGGGCATTGCGACGCGGGGCTACTGATACACGAAGGCCAGCTCTTCTACCGGCAGCTCGGCCTTCACAAGGTGCTTGACCTTGGCGAGTGGTGGCACGAGCGCACGGGGGGCTTGCCGCTCCCCATGGGCGGCAACGTCATTCGGCGCGGGCTCGGGGCCGATTTGATGCAAAAAGTCTCGCGCTGCCTGCGCGAGAGCATACGTTACTCGCTTGAGCACAGGCAGGAGGCTCTCGCCTACGCCATGCAGTTCGCCCGCGACATGGATACGGAACTGGCAGACCGCTTCGTGGGCATGTGGGTCAACGAGCTGACGCTGGATTACACGGAGCGCGGGCGCGAAGCCGTCAGGCTGTTATTGCGAGAGGGCTACGAGCGCGGCATCATCCCGCATCAGGTGGAAGTAGAGTTCGTCGGCTAAGAGCAGAACCGGATTCTAAGCTTAACTGTCGAGCAGCGGGATTTTTGTAAAGCCTGGTTTAAGAGGGCATGAATCGGGAAGCACGGCCTCTGGTTGAGAGCGCCGTGCTTCCCTTTTTTTCTTTGCCGGACGGCTAGCTGGCTGCCGCCAGCGTGCCGGGGTGTTCGTTAAAAGCCTCTTCGGCGGCCAGCGCGCGTATGACGGTTTCCGCGCGCAGGCTTATGTGGCCAAGCGCGTCGGCCACCGCCCACTCTACTTCGAAGCCGCGCGCCATCAGAGAAAGGGGCTGGCGCGTGGCGACTACCAGACGGCAGTTGACGGGACGCGGGAAGGGGTCGCCCACGGGCGTATAGCGTCCCGTCTCTATCATCCTAGAGAGCACACGGCGCGCACGCTCGGGCAGCTTCTCTATGTTGGTCAGAAAAAGCGTGCCCGTGCCTGCTGCGGCGATGAGCCCCGTTTTGAAAGGGAGCGCGACGCCGCCCGTAGTCCCGCCCAGTAGGACTGACGTGCGGTCGCCGCGCGTGTCATCGGCTAGCTCTTGGCCGTCAAGCTCCTCCCACGAGCTTGCCCCATCGATCCCGTGCAGCAACATTGCCGCCCTACGCTGCGATTGTGATCGCGCGCTGTAGAGATTCACGGGAAGGCGGGAGGCCGCCAGCCGCCGATATGAGGAACGTAACCGTGTCGTGTCGGTTCTCCAATCAGCCAGTGTTTCCACTCTGTCTCTCATCGGTTCTCCTGTTTTTACCGCTCGAACATCAGAAGCGAGGGAACTGACTTTCGGCTAATCTCTCTTCCGCGAAGGGGGCTTAAATAATCACGCTCAGGTAAATTAAGGCCGTCGCCATGAAGCCCGGCGATTCCGCCGTTCCCAGGTAGCCCGGCGACTCCGCAGTTCCTTCAGCCGAGACGCTCAATGTCGCTTCACCCGGCGCGCTCATCACGCCCGGCGATTCTGCCGTCCCCTGAGCAAAGGCCGCCGGCGCGTACAGGCCGACCGCCAGGGTAAGTACTATGGTTGCTAAAAACCTCTTCATGCTGCGCATTCTCTAATCCCCTCTCAATTTCCTTTTTATATTCAGGTCTTTCGGCGAGCCGCCGTGTGGAGGAATCGGCCGTCTCG
>DASVVZ010000039.1:0-6955 GCA_036389875.1 Pyrinomonadaceae bacterium | reverse complement strand
GACTTCGGTGTCAGAAGCTCAAGCCGTACCATGACCGCGAACGCACCGCCCAGAAAGAAGAAGAAGGTGATGGTTATCAGGTACAGGATGGCTATGCGCTTGTGGTCTTTGGTCAGAAGCCAGGACTTAATCGAGTAAGCGCGGTTGATGTAGTTGTCTTTCGGCGGAACGACCGCCTGTAGTTCGTCTACTCTGGCTGCGTCTATCATTGCTCTCTATTTCCTTGTCGTACCGGTCTCGCCGTCTGATTAGCTCCGGCACCCGTGTTCGTCGAATTAGAATTGGGCGCGCCTCCACGATTGGCCTGCGAAGCGGTCGTGGGCACGCTGGTCGGGCGAGCGTTCGACTGCTGCGGGGTATTGATTGTGCCCTGTTGCTGCTGCTGCCCCTGGGCTCCGAGCGACTTGATATAAGCTATTAATTGTAGAAGCTGCTCTTCGCTGACCTGCCCCTGAAAAGTCGGCATGATGGGCTGAAAGCCCGCGACCAGCTTGGCGTTCGGATTCAGGATTGATTCCCTCAAATATGATTCGTCCGCGACGAGCGTCTGCCCGCCCTGCAGCTGCACGTTCTTTCCGAAGACGCCGTCAAGGACGGGCCCTCTACCTTGCGCGTCCGAGCGGTGGCAGGTGTTGCAGGCCAGATCCTGAAAGACCTTTTGTCCCTGAGAAGCAAGGCTGCCTTCGGCCCCCCCGCCCGAAAGCCATGCCTCGTACTCCGAAGGCTCCATCACGTAGACGGTGCCAATCATGCCCGAATGGCTCGTGCCGCAGTATTCGGCGCAGAAGAGGTGATACTTGCCGGGCTTCGTGGCCTTAAACCACATCGTCGTGTAACGGCCCGGCACCACGTCCTGCTTGATGCGAAAGTCCGGTATGTAGAAGCTGTGAAGCACATCTTCGGTCGTCATGGTAAGCCGTATGCTCGTGTTGACCGGCACGTGCAGCTCGTTAATCTCGCGGTTGCCTTCCGGGTGCTGAATCTTCCACATCCACTGCTTGCCGACCACGTAGATGTCCATGGTGTCTCGCGGCGGCCGCGCCATGGTGAAATAGACGTAAGCGCCGCCGAAGAACATCACCATGGCTATGCCGAAGGGAATGAGCGTCCAGGTTATCTCCAGCTTGTTAGAGCCCTCTATCGGCTGCGGCACTTCGTCCGGCGAGCGGCGGCGATACTTTATAAAGAAGTAGAAGATAACGGCCACTATCAGCACGGAGAAGAAGACGCTGACCGCCGTGATAGCGAAGAAGAGCGCGTCAACGCCCCCTGCGACCGTGGACGCCTGGTCAGGGAAGAGCGGAAAATTGCGTAATAGTAATAAAGAGTTCACTGTGAAAACTTATGCCTCCCTAAATGCTCTCTGACGGCCATCCTCGCGCCGCTTCAAAAAGAAGATCAGTAGAGCCAGCCCGAAGAAGGTGGCAAAGCCCAGAACCCGTATCGAGTTCATGATGGCGAAGCCGTACTTTCCGGTCTGCGGGTCGTAGTGAAAACAGTAGAGAAGAATCTGATCTACGGGCGAGCCAATCCTGTTGTTTGAAGCTTCGACCAGCCCCAGCTGCATGTCGCGAGGCGCGTACTCTATGCCGTAGAAGTAGCGCGAGACACGTCCCTCGGGCGTCAGAATCATGATGCCGGAAGCGTGCGCGAACTGCCTGGTCTCTTCGTCCCACGCGAAATGAAATCCGACCGCGTCGGTTAAAGCCTCAATCGAAGCCTCGGAGCCGGTCAGGAAATGCCACCCGGCCGCCGCCCCCTCGCGCCCGTATCGAGCCAGGTATGCGTCCTTCTTCTGCCGGGCGAGGTCTGCTTTCTCGCGCGGGTCGAAGCTCACGGTCACGACCTCGAACTCTCGGCCCACGTCGAACTTCAGAGCCTTCAGGCTCCCGGTCAACCCGTTCAGAACCTGCGTGCAGAGCATGGGGCAATCGTAGTAAACCAGCGACAGGACGACGGGCTTCTTGCCGAAATACTGGCCGAGCCTGACGGCCTGACCGTTCTCGTCGGTGAAGACTAAATCGAGCGGCACCTGATTGTTGAGCCTCTGGTCTATGCCGACCTGACGGAGAGGACCGGGCAGATTCTGTTTCGGCGCTTCAGCGGGCTGAACGATCTTCGGCTCGCGCATCTTGGGGAGCGGGTCGGGCGCAGACGAGCCGCCCTGCGCGCCCGCGACGCTACAGAAAACGGGTAAACAGAGAATGGCCAGGAGCAGGCAACGGGCAAGATTCAGCCCGCGCGCTCTCCCTTCTGCCTGTATTCTTCTGCCTTCGAAGCTATTCATAATGGGTACTGCTACATCTTTCATGGTTGTCTGCGCTCGCTCTGCCGTCCCGAGCTTGAGTCGGACGGCTGGGCGGCGGCGGGCGGCGCCTGCTGCGTCTGGCCCTGCTGGGGCTGCGGCTGGCCCCCGCTCTGCGGCGAGGCGACGGGCTTTATTCCTTCGCGCGCAACCTGTTTAATCGCTTCTTCGATAGGTATCCGCGCGATCTTCTGGTCCGGGTCAACTATGCCGTAGCTTTCAAGCTCCGTCTGCCACTTGCGGCGCACCACCTTCCACTCGGCCTGCGGCTCTTTAAGCTCAAGGGTCTCTCCTTCGACCCTGTAGCCGGGCGCGGCCTGCAATCTGGGCTCCGGCGGCAGACGCTCTTCCGTAGTGCGCGCCATGACGGGACGCTCGCCCTCGGCCGTGCGCGCCCAGGACTCGAAGAGGTTGTACATGCCCCTCAGCAGGAGCAGCGCGACCGCGATGACGACCGCCAGAAACAGCACGAACCACAGTATGCCGCGTGTGTTGACATCACTCACCTCGTGCGTGATGTCAGGGTTCCGTATGTCGGAAGCGTCCGGCGTTTCGTGTATGCGCGCGTCGTGTCCTCTAGCCAAAACAGAAATACCTCCAAAAAACTTTTATCCGCCCCGTCGAAAAAACTCCGCCGTCAGTGATGATGCGCCGCCGCGGCCTGCTCCAAAAGGTTCTCCATCCCCTTATCGTTGACGGGCAGCAGCGCACGCTGCCTTAGCTGATAAGCGAAGTACGCGAGCCAGAGGCCGCCTATGCCTATGGGGGCGAGCAGGTACATCCAGTAATTAAGAATGACGGAAAGCGCGCCGCCTCCGTGGACTTCCGCCACGGGCGCTATCATCCAGAAGAGGTCTACAAAACGCATCACTAACAGCAGCCCGGCTATGATGGAGAGCGTGCGCGCGTGCCGCTTCAGGTTTCTTGAGAGCAGCAGGAAGAAGGGGACTGCGAAGTGAAAGAGCACGAGCACGAGCCCCACGTACTGCCAGCCGCTTCTGAGCCTGCGCAGGTACCACGGAATCTCTTCCGGCAGATTCCCGTACCAGATAAGCAGGAACTGAGAGAAGCCGAAGTACGCCCAAATCATGACGAAGGCCAGCAGCAGCTTTCCGAGGTCGTGAAAATGTAGTGGCGCTATGACGCCTGCGAGCGGCGGGCGGTTCGCCAGGAGCGAGGCGGCTATGATGACGAAGGCGAACGCGCTCAATCCCCACCCGACCATAATCAGGAGGCCGAAGATGGTGGAGAACCACTCCGGCTCAAGCGACATTATCCAGTCGGTCGCGGCGAACGTGACCGTCAGGCCGAAGAAGACTATGCCGGGGCCGCTTATGCCCTGCATCCTCTTTCTCAGCTCGGGATTGGCCGTCCTGTCCTGTTCGAGCGACAGCTTGTTCAAGAGGTACATCAACAGGCCCCAGACGGCGAAGTAGAAGACGAAGCGCCCTATGAAGAACGGCACGTTCAGGTAAGGCTGCTTGTGCTGAATCAGCTCGCGGTGCGCGGGCGCAATCTCCGATAACGGGTGCGACCATTCGTAGAGCGTGCCTATGCCCAGTATGAGCGGGATAAAGAGCACGAACATGAGCGGGATGACCCGCGTGGACGCTTCCAGGATGCGGCGAATGACGAGTCCCCATCCCCCGCCCGAAAGATGATGCAGCATCATGATGGCAAGGCTTCCGACAGAGACGCCCGTCCAGAAGACGTAAGCCATCAGGTAGGCGTGAAAGAACTGCGTCTTGCCGCCGGGAGAAAGAAACGCGCCCGCCGCGCATACCAGAAGCGCGACGACGCCCGCAATCAGCCCCAGGCGTTGAAGCCGACTGGTCTCTACCGGAGACGTGTACGAAGCATCCATGACTTTTACTTTTGTCCTCCGGCTTCCAGTTTCCGGCGCTCTGCCTCGGGCAGTTGCGCGAGCGGCACGCGCTGGCTCAGTTGCAGCGCGCGTATGTAAGCGACAATCGCCCAGCGGTCTTCCGGCCTCACCTGCGCGGCGTAATCCGGCATGGCGCCGAAGCCGTTCGTTATCACGTCGAAGAAGTGGCCTACGGGAGCCTCCATCAGCCGATCATTCGTCAAAGGCGGCGGCGCACGGAAACCTCTACGCACCACCATCCCGTCGCCCTTGCCGGTAAAGCCGTGACAGGCCGCGCAGTAGGCATTGAAGCGCTCCTGCCCGCGACGCAGGACCTGCTCGTTGACTTCTATGGGCATGGCGTTGACGAGCTGCGCCTGCGGCCCCGTCCCGTTCTTTCCAGTATAAAGCGCCGTGTTTTCGCGCAACGCCCCACGCGCGACCGTCCCCTCGACGGGCGGGCGCGAAGCCATGCCGTTGTCGAAGAATTCGCTTTTCTCGTAAGCCTCATAGCGCGGCTGATCCTGCATGTCCTGACGGCAGCCCGAGAAAAGTAGAAAGGCGAAAGGCAGCAGGCAGCAGGCGAGGCGGACACGCCTTGGGAAGCGCGAATCGGATGAAAGATTCAAAGCCGAAAGCTTTGCCCCCGCTTTTTCCGGTCTTTCTACTTCTCGCCCTCTATTTTTCAACATCAATCACCTCGTATGGGTTCAAGCTCTGAAGGAAGCGCACCGTCTCGTCGTGATTGAACTTTGGGTCGCTGGCTTCTATCACCAGGAAGAAGCGGTCGCGCGTGGCCAGAGCAAAGCGCGGGTTGTTAAAGACCGGATGATACGGCTGCGGCAGCTTGTTCAGGGCCAGCATGCCGAAGACAGCCGAAAGGGCCGCCGCTAAAATTGTGCACTCAAAAGTAATGGGGATGAAAGCGGGCCAGCTGTGAAGCGGCTTTCCGCCTATGTTGAGCGGGTAATCTATGACGTGGACGTAGTACTGCAGGAAATAGCCCGCGAGCCCGCCTATGATTCCCCCGATCAGCACGATCAGCGGCAGGATGGTTCTGTGAAAGCCTATGGCCTCCGACAGCTCCTCAATCGGATAGGGCGAGTAGGCGTTGATTTTCCTGTAGCCTTCCTCGTAGGTGCGCCGGGCCGCCGCCACCACGTCGCTCGGGTCAACGAACTCGGCCATCAAGCCATATAGCTGCGGTATCTTTGGTCTCTTCATAATCAAAAAAGTACTGAGTACTGATTGATGAGCACCGGGCGAGTGGATTCTCTTTTACTCGTTATCGGTACACATCACTCATCACTTCGTCTTTATCCTTCTTCCTCTCTCAGCTCGGCCTGCGGCAGAATCGTTCGCATCTCGAAGATGGAGATCATCGGCAGGAAGCGTATAAAGAGCAGCAGCAGAGTGAAGAAGAGTCCAATCGTTCCTATGAACATCGACCAATCCCAGAAGGTCGGCGCGTACATGCCCCAGCTTGAGGGCAGGAAGTCGCGGTGCAAGCTGACAGGGATGATGATAAAGCGCTCAAGCCACATGCCTATGCTGACTATGAACGAGATAATCCAGATGGCCAGGTTGTTGTGGCGAATGCTTCTTAACCACAGGAGCTGTGGCGCAAGCACGTTACAGAAGAGCAGCGCCCAGTAGTAGACCATGTACGGCCCCTGGAAGCGGTTGAATATCAGGTACTGGTCGTATGCGTTGCCGCTATACCAGCCGATGAAGGTCTCCATCATGTAGCCGTAGGCGACTATTAACCCTGTGGCCAGCATGATCTTCGACATGTTGCGCAGGTGTCGCCCCGTGATGAAATCCTCCAGGCCGTAGAACTTTCTGATGGGAATGGTCAGCAGCAGCACCATGGCGAAGCCCGCGTAGATTGCGCCCGCCACGAAGTAGGGCGGAAAGATGGTCGCGTGCCAGCCCGGTATGACCGAGACGGCGAAGTCGAAGCTGACTATCGTGTGCACAGAGAGCACGAGCGGCGTCGAGAGCCCCGCCAGCAGCAGGTAAGCCGTCTCGTACCTGTACCAGTGACGCGCGCTTCCTCTCCATCCCAAAGAGAGCATGCCGTAGATAACCTGAAAGACGCGGCTCTTGGCGCGGTCGCGCAAGGTGGCGAAGTCGGGAATCAGGCCCGTGTACCAGAAGAGAGCGGAGACCGTGCCGTAAGTCGAGACCGCGAACACGTCCCACATCAGCGGGCTTCTGAACTGCGGCTGAATCCCCATAGTGTTCGGGTAGGGGAAGAGCCAGTAGGCCAGCCACGGTCTTCCCGTGTGCAGCAGCGGGTAGAGGCCCGCGCAGGCCACCGCAAAGAGCGTCATCGCTTCCGCGAAGCGGTTAATAGAGGTGCGCCAGGTCTGTCTGAGCAGCAGCAGGATGGCCGAAATCAGCGTTCCGGCGTGGCCTATACCGATCCACCAGACGAAGTTGATGATGTCGAAGGACCAGCCCACGGGCTGGTTGTTTCCCCAGATGCCTATGCCTGTTAAGACCAGATGGGCAATCGTGACCATCAATATCGTGGCTATGATGAACGATACGGAGAAGCCGAAGAACCAGGCCGGAGGCGTTCTACGCTTCAGCACAATCGCGCTTATCTTGTCGGTAACCGTGCCGAAGTCGTGGCCCGGCTCAATCACGGGAGCCGTGATGTGCATGCGCATGTCGTCGTGCGGTTGGTCTATATTCTGAGACATAATTTCAGTGGTCTCCCTGCTTACCCTGTTCGGGATTCATGTTGCCCAACAGGCTCTTCGGCCCAATATCAGGAT
>DASVVZ010000038.1:0-24697 GCA_036389875.1 Pyrinomonadaceae bacterium | reverse complement strand
GGCGATGGAGATAGAGTTGATAGCGCCGATAGCGATGGAGAAGGGGTTAAGGTTCGCCATTCGTGAGGGGGGCAGGACGGTGGGGGCAGGGACTGTCTCCGAAGTTATTGAATAGCTAACCGGGGCAGGCCGCCGGTTGCTTTGACATGACCGGCCGCTGTGCTCAAAAGCATGGATGCTGAAAGCTAAATTATGCTGAACGAAAAGATCAGAATCAGACTTAAAGCCTACGACCACCGGGTGCTGGATCAATCCACCTCGGAAATCGTCGAGACGGCGAAGCGCACGGGCGCTCGTGTCGCGGGGCCGATTCCGCTTCCCACTCTGAAACAGAAGTGGACGGTGTTGCGCTCGCCGCACGTAGATAAGAAGTCGCGCGAGCAGTTTGAAATCAGAACGCACAAGCGCCTGATGGATATTCTTGACCCGACGCCGCAGACGGTAGACGCGCTCATGAAGCTGGACCTTCCCGCTGGCGTCGATGTCGAAATCAAAGCGTTCGGCAAACAGTAAGAACGAGTTTACAGTTTTCAGTTTTGAGTTTTCAGCAAATGATTTAGCTGTCGACTGGAAACTGAAAACTCAAAACTGAAAACTGAGGTTTTGTGATGATTAACGGAATCATCGGAAGAAAAGTTGGGATGACGCAGTTGTTCGCGCCGGATGGAACGGTTACGCCTGTGACCGTGATTAAGGCGGGCCCCTGCATCGTGGTGCAGAAGAAGTCTGCCGGCGGAAAAGACGGCTACAACGCGGTTCAGCTGGGCCTTGTCGAAGACAAGCCCGTCAAGCTGAAGAACGTCAACAAGCCCATGCGCGGCCACTTCGAGAAGACGGGCGGCGGCGTGCCGCCTACGCGAGTGCTGAAAGAGTTTCGTCTTGAAGACTCTACGGATGCTACGAACGTGGGCGATGCGGTGCTCGTCAGCCAGTTTACTGACGGCGACACGATAGAGGTCGTGGGACGCTCCAAGGGACGCGGCTTTGCCGGCACCGTCAAGCGCCACAACTTCAATCGCGGCCCCGAATCGCACGGCTCGATGAATGTCCGCGCTCCTGGCTCCATAGGCCAGTCTGCGTATCCTTCGCGCGTCATCAAGGGAACGCGCTCTTCGGGCCACATGGGCGACGAGCGTGTGACGGTCAAGAACCTGACCGTGGCCCGCGTAGACGTTGAGAACAATCTGCTGATGGTGCACGGCGCTGTGCCGGGCGCAAACGGCAGCGTGGTACTTATCAAGAAGAAAAAATAGTTTTCAGTAAACAGTTTTCAGTATTCAGTAAAAAGCAACCGGCTCTTTTCTGAAAACTCAAAACTCGAAACTGAAAACTGCGAACGGAGTGAGTTATGCCTACCGTTAAGGTGCGCAATCTGAAGAACGAAGAGATCGGCGACGTCGAATTGGCGGACGCCGTATTCGGGGCGGAGTTGAACGAGGCGCTGATTCACGCCGCCGTGAAGAGCTTTCTGTCGACGGGCCGTCAGGGCACGGTCGGCACGAAGACTCGCGGCGACGTTTCAGGCTCCGGCAGGAAGCTCTGGCGTCAGAAGGGAACCGGCCGCGCCCGCATAGCCTCTATCCGCAGCCCTCTCTGGAAGGGCGGCGGCAACGTGCACGGGCCGCAGGCGCGCGACTGGTCATACAACCTTCCCAAGAAGATGCGCCGCGGCGCGCTTCGCTCCGCTTTGTCGGAGCGGCTTCGTGAGGGCAACATCATTGTGCTTGACCAGTTCATGCTGGCCGAGCCAAAGACGAAAGCCTTTATCGAGATCCTGAACACGCTCGGCCTGGACGGGGCGAAGACCCTGATAGTCGATTCGCCTGAGAACGACAATCTTATGCTCGCCTCGCGCAACGTGAAGCGCGCGAAGGTGGTCAACAGCTTCGGCCTGAACATCTACGACCTGCTCTATCACGAGAAGCTGGTAGTCTCGCGCGCAGCCATAGAGGAGCTTAACGAGCTGCTTGACCCCAGGAAGAAGACGGGCGGCGCTGCCGAAGGAACCGAAGAGACGGCGGGCGAGAGCGATAACGCCGCGACAGACATGACAGAGGAGGCGGCGTAAGCGAGATGAGAACAGTTTGGGACATCATCAAGTCGCCAGTGATTACCGAGAAGGCGCTCATCGCCAAGGAAGAGACGCAGGACGGACGGCAGCTCCTGACCTTCCGCGTTGACCGCCACGCCACCAAGCCCGAGATAAAGAGTGCCGTCGAGGTCATCTTTCAGGTCAAGGTGGATCAGGTACGCACAATCAACTACATGGGCAAGACCGCGCGTCGCGGGCGCTACGAGGGGCGCAAGCCTTCCTGGAAGAAGGCCTATGTGACGCTCAAGCAGGGCGAAAAGCCCGTCGATTACGGCGAAGCAATATAAGAGCAGTCGGCAATCGGCCGTCAGCAGTCAGCGAGAGAAGCTGAACTGCTTTGGCTGATATGCTGATGGCTGACAGCTAATAGCTATGGGAATTAAAAAACTTACACCGACATCACCGGCGCGTCGCTATCAGACCTACCTGACGCGCGACGAGCTGACACCCGGCGCAGAGCCTGAAAAGTCTCTGCTTGAGCCGAAGAAGCGCATCTCGGGGCGCAACAATGACGGGCGCATCACCGTGCGTCGTCGCGGCGGTGGCCACAAGCGCTTTTATCGCATCGTCGATTTCAAGCGCGACAAGGCGGGCGTCCCCGGCCGCGTGGCTCAGATCGAGTACGACCCGAATCGCTCGGCGCACATAGCGCTCATCAGCTATCTGGACGGCGAGAAGCGCTACATACTCGCCCCCGTAGGGCTCGAAGTCGGTAAGACCGTGATGAGCGGCCCCGAAGCGGATATTCTGCCGGGCAATGCTCTGCCGATTCGCAACATCCCACTGGGCACGCAGATTCACAACATCGAATTGCGCCCGGGCAAGGGTGGGCAGATGGCGCGCTCGGCCGGTTCCTTTGCACAGCTTGTTGCCAAGGAAGGCGACTACGCGCAGCTTCGCATGCCTTCGGGTGAGATTCGCCGCGTGCCTGTGGTTTGCATGGCGACGGTGGGCCAGGTCGGCAACACGGAGCATGAAAACGTCTCTTACGGTAAAGCGGGGCGCTCGCGCTGGAAAGGCATCAGGCCCCACGTTCGCGGCGTTGCCATGAACCCCGTGGATCACCCGCACGGCGGCGGCGAAGGCAAGACTTCGGGCGGCCGCCATCCCGTGACCCCCTGGGGACAGCCCACGCGCGGCTACAAGACGCGTAACAACAAGCGCACGCAGAAGAACATCGTGCGCGACCGAAGAGTCAAGTAACAGTCTAATTGGAGTGAAGCTAGATTATGCCGCGTTCAGTTAAAAAAGGCGCATTCATTGATAAGGGAGTGGTGAAGGCCGTCGAGCGCATCAGGGCCGGGGCCGCACGGCCGCCTGCGATCAAGACATGGTCGCGTCGTTCGACGATTACGCCTGACATGGTTGGGTTGACCTTCGGCGTGCATAACGGCAAACGCCACCTGCCCGTCTATGTCACCGAGAATATGGTCGGACACAAACTGGGCGAGTTTGCGCCGACGCGCACCTTCAAGGGCCATTCGGGCACCAAGGCGGAGAAGAGTTCGAAGGTAGCTAAGAAATAGCAGTCAGCACGTCAGCCTTTGGCTAAATACAGAAAGCTGACGTGCTGATTGCTCTAACGGAGTGAGCTAATGGAAGCAAGAGCCAGTGCAAAATATTTACGCGGGTCTGCGATGAAGGCGCGGCTGGTCGTTGATATGATTCGCGGCAAGAACGTCAACGAGGCTTTGGCGATTCTGCAATTCACGAATAAACGCGCGGCGGACGGAATTGAAAAGTGCGTCCGCTCGGCCATAGCCAATGCCAGCGAGGCCGCGGAGAAGGCCAACATAGCCATCGACCCGGACGACCTCTGGGTAAAGGCGGCATTCGTTGACCGTGGCCCGACCAAGCATCGCCGCCGCGTCAGGCCGGCACCGCAGGGACGCGCCTACCGTGAGCAGCGACACTTCTGCAACGTCACCATCCTGCTCTCTTCGGATGAGAGGACGGAAAACGGCGGAAACGGCAAGGCCGGTGATGCTAAGAGCGCCAAACCCGCCGAGAGCAAGAGCCGCAAGCGAGGCGGCGCGGCAGCCGCTCCGCGCGCCAAGCGCAGCGCTCCCAATGTAGAGAGCGCTAAGGACGAGACGGCCGCGACCGGCGGCGCTGCTGAAGCTACGACGGCTAACGCGCCTGAGACTAACGAGGCGACAAACGAATAGCATTCTCTTCCGAGCTTTGAAATAGAAGAGAACTGGAACGGAGATAAATAGTGGGTCAGAAAGTTCATCCATACGGCTTTCGCTTAGGCTACAACAAGGACTGGCATTCGCACTGGTACGCCAAGCGCCAGTTCGGAGAGTTTCTCCTTGAAGACCTCAAGCTCAAACGCGATTTGAAGGCCAGGTTCAATGGTGCCGGCGTCAGCCACGTAGACGTGGAGCGCGCGGCCAATCGCCTGAAGATTATCATCTACACCAGCCGCCCCGGCATCATCATCGGCCGCAAGGGCGCTGAGATTGACAAGCTCAAAGGCGATCTGTCTGCGAAGACGGGCCGCGAGGTGCTCATCTCCATACAGGAGATTCACAAGCCGGAACTCAACGCGCAGCTTCAGGCCGAAAAGATTGCCGCTCAGCTGGAAAAGCGCATAGCCTTCCGCCGCGCCATGCGAAAGACCGTCGAAGAGTCTTTGAGATTCGGCGCGCAGGGCATCAAGGTCAAAGTCTCCGGCCGCCTGAACGGGGCCGAAATCGCACGCAGCGAGTGGCACCTGCAAGGCCAGCTTCCGCTTCATACTTTGCGCGCGGACATCGACTACGGCCTAGCGGAAGCGCACACGACCTTCGGCGTCATCGGCGTCAAGGTCTGGATTTATCGCGGAGAGATTCTTGACCCGAAGGCCGCCATGGCTCGCGGCACGGGCACCGACCCGATTAATGAGCCGCGCGGCGACGGCGGACGCGAGCGCAGGCCACGGACTCGCCGCGAGCGCGAGGGTCGTGAAGGTCGCGGCGACGGCGGCGGCGGCGGTCGTGGAGAAGGACGCCCGCGCGGCGACAGAGATCGTTCATAACAAGCGGTCAGTAGTCTGCTCATAAGCTTTTTACTGACTACTGATTACTGATTACTTAATTGAGGCAATTATCATGTTGATGCCGAAGAAGGTTAAGCACCGTAAGCAGATGAAGGGGCGCATGACGGGCCAGGCCCAGCGTGGCTCTGCCATCAGCTTCGGTCAGTTCGGGCTGAAGGCTCTGGAGCCCGCCTGGATTACGGATCGCCAGATAGAGGCCGCGCGTATCGCCATGACGCGTCACATCAAGCGCGGCGGCAAAATCTGGATTCGCATGTTCCCGGACAAGCCCATCACCAAGAAGCCCGCGGAAACGCGCATGGGCAAGGGAAAGGGCGCGCCCGAATACTGGGTGGCGGTCGTCAAGCCCGGAAGAATTCTCTACGAGATCGAGGGCGTAGATGAGACGACGGCGCGAGAGGCCATGAGGCTCGCCGCGCAGAAGCTGCCCATCAAGACGAAGTTCGTCACGCGCGCGGAGCAAGAAGGAGGCGCGATTTAAGTTATGAAGAAGCGCGAAGAATTAGAGAAGCTGCGTGATATGTCGGACGAAGACTTACAGGCCGAAGCTGATCGCCTGAAAGAGTCGCTCTTTCGTCTGAATTTCAAGCTGGCTCTGGGAGAGGTTGACGCCGTCAAGCGCATACGGCAGGAGAAGAAGTCGCTGGCTCGCATTCAAACTCTGGTGCGGGAGCGCCAGCAGCAGCAGCAAGCCGTGACGGCGTAAATGCAGGAATCGTCAAACGGCTTTCGATTGACGATTAAAGAGGATTTGAGATGGCAGAAGAAAATAATCAGGACTTGAAGCCGACTTCGACCGACGCGGAAGTTGCCGAGACGGTGATCGCGGGTGAGACTCTGGCGCATGAAGCCGCGCCCGGCGTCGATTCGCAGATGGGCAACGCCAGCGGCTCGGAAGCGGGCAAGCGTGGAAACCGCGCGCAGAAGGTGGGCATCGTCGCATCCGACAAGATGCAGAAGACTGTCGTCGTGCGAGTTGACCGTCAGGTCAAGCACCCCAAGTATCGCCGCTATGTTCGCCGCACTTCCAAGTTCATGGCGCATGACGAAACGGGTGCGGCCGTCGGCGACAAGGTGCGCATAGTGGAAACCAGACCGCTCTCGGCCAGAAAGCGCTGGCGCGTTGTAGAGATAGTACAGAAAGCAGCAAAGTAGTTCGATTTTGGATCTTAGATTTTGGATTTTGGATTAGCGACGCGGGAACTTAGTGCCTGTCTTTTAATCCAAAATCGCAAATCCAAAATCTAAAATTGAGAGGGTGAGCAATGGCAATTCAGATGCAGACCTCGCTTGAGGTGGCGGACAATTCGGGAGCGCGGCGCGTGGAGATGATTATGCCCATAGGCGGCTCCACGGCCAAGATCGCCAGCCTCGGCGACAAGATAAAGGTCACTGTGAAAGAGGCTTCGCCCGACGGCGCGGTCAAGAAGGGGACGGTGCATAATGCCGTCATCGTGCGCACGCGCAAAGAGGTGCGCCGCAAGGACGGAACCTATATTCGTTTCGACCAGAACGCCTGCGTGCTGATTAAGGCGGACGACACGCCGATTGGCACGCGCGTCTTCGGGCCCGTCGCACGCGAGCTGCGCGACCGCAACTTTATGAAGATAGTCAGTCTCGCGCCGGAGGTGATTTAATGAGCAACAGACGTGTAAGGATTAAGAAGAACGATCAGGTCGTCATCACTTCGGGCCGCGACAAGGGCAAGCGCGGGCGCGTGCTGGAAGTCCTGCCCACCAAGGGCAAGGTCAAGGTCGAAGGCGCGAACATCATCAAGAAGCACCAGAAGGCCAACCCCGGCCTTAATCGCGGCGGCGGCATCATAGACAAGGAAGCTTACATAGACATCTCTAACGTGCAGCTGATCGACCCGGATTCGGGAAAGCCTACGCGTGTGCGTTACGAAGTGCAGGGCGACGGCGCGAAGACGCGCGTGGCTGCCAGAAGCGGCCACTCGCTGGAAAAGTAGAAGCGGGAATAAAAGGGAGCATGGAAACGCCGGAAGAGCCGGCGAGACCCATGCGATACGAGGAAATATTAAGTCATGGCAGCAAGATTAAAAGAGCGTTATCAAAAAGAGATAGCCCCGGCCATCTCAAAAGAGTTCGGGATAGACAATCCCATGGCCGTGCCCAGGCTTGAGAAGATAGTCCTCAACATGGGCATGGGCGAAGCCATAGCCAATAACAAGGTGCTTGATACGGCCGCCGACGAGCTGCGCGCGATTGCGGGCCAGAAGCCCGTCGTCACCAAGGCCAAGAAGTCCATAGCCTCGTTCAAGCTGCGCCAGGGAATGCCCATAGGCGTGATGGTGACTCTGCGCGGCGACCGCATGTATGAGTTTCTTGACCGCCTGATTACGGTTGCCTTGCCGCGCGTCAGAGACTTTCGCGGCGTCAGCCCGCGCGCCTTTGACGGGCGCGGCAATTACACTTTAGGCATTCGCGAGCAACTGATTTTCCCGGAAATCGATTTTAACAAAGTGGACAAAACGCGCGGGCTGAACATCTCGATTGTCACCACCGCGCGCAACGACGAGCAGGCCCGCTCGCTCCTGAAGTCGCTGGGCATGCCGTTCAGACAATAACGAAGCGGTCAGCTTTCAGCGGTCAGCCATCAGCTTTTTGCTTTTGGTCTAGCTGAAGGCTGGTAGCTGAAAGCTGATAGCTAATACTTATGGCAAAGAAATCGCTGATAGCTAAGTCGAACCGGAAACCTAAATTCTCTTCGCGCGCCTACACGCGCTGCAAGCGTTGCGGACGCCCGCGCGGATACCTGCGCAAGTTCAATCTGTGCCGCATCTGCTTCCGCGAGCTGGCGCTACAGGGACAGATTCCCGGCGTCGTGAAATCTAGCTGGTAAGAACGGGTTTTCAGTTTTGAGTTTTGAGTTTTCAGCTAGAGGCTGAGAATCAATCTCTGAAAACTGGAAACTCAAAACTGAAAACTGTTTTGGAGTTTGAGTAATGACTGATCCAATAGCCGATATGCTCTCGCGCATACGCAATGCGATTGCGGCCAAACACTCGCGCGTGGATATTCCGGCCTCGAAATTGAAACTTGAGATTGCACGCATCCTCAAGGAAGAGGGCTACATCAACAACTTCGTCGTCAAGGGCGAAGGAACAAAGCGCACGATTCGCATCTTCCTGCGCTACGATGCGCGCGGCACATCTTCCATCACGTACTTGCAGAGGGTGTCGCGCCCCGGAAGACGCGTTTACCTGGGCGCGGGCGAGATACCGCGCGTGCTCGGCGGCTACGGCATCAACATCGTCTCGACCTCCAGGGGCTTGATGAGCGGCAAGACCGCACGCCGCGAGAACATTGGCGGCGAAGTGCTGGCAGAAATCTACTAAGTGCCGGATGTCAGGTGCCAGGCGACGGTAAAAGATAACCTCTTACCGAAACCCGGCGCCCGAAACCCGACACCATAACCGAAGGTTATTTGTTATGTCTCGTATTGGAAAGAAAGTTATCACGGTTCCGCAGGGCGTCACGGTCACGATTCGTGAGAACGAGCTTGAGATCAAGGGGCCGAAGGGAACTCTGAGGACGCCCATTCCCGAAGGAATTGGCTTTACGCTGGATGGCGACCAGTTGCAGGCCACTCGCGCCTCGGACGACCTGGCGGCGGCGCACGGGCTCGCACGCGCTCTGGCCAACAACGCCATCGTAGGCGTCACCGAGGGCTTCTCAAGGCAGATGGACGTGGTCGGCGTAGGCTACAAGGCCGACATTCAGGGCAAGAAGATCGTCTTCGCGCTCGGCTACTCGCACCCGATTGAGTTTCCTCTGCCCGAAGGCGTTGACGCTCGCGCCGAGCGCGTCGCCACCAAGTCAAGCATTCCGCAGTACCAGACGACGCTGACGCTCTCGGCCATAGACAAGCAGAAGCTCGGACAGGTCGCAGCCGAAATGCACAAGCTGAGGAAGCCGGATGCATATAAGGGCAAGGGCGTGCGCTATGCAGACGTGCCCTTGAAGCTCAAGCCGGGCAAGACGGGTAAATAGTGAACAGTAAATGGTAAATAGACGAACGAAGGTTTTCTATTCACCATTCACCATTCACCATCTACCATTTATGAGGATTTGAAATGGCACAGAAGAATAGAGCAGAGGTAAGGCGCGCGGTTCACGGCCGCATTCGTCGCAAGGTGAGGGGCTCTACGGAGCGCCCGCGCCTGGCGATTTATCGCAGCCTGAATCACATTTACGCGCAGGTGATCGATGACGAGCGCGGGCTGACGCTGGTTTCCGCTTCGACGACCGAGAAGGATCTGAAGGGGAATACGGGCGGAAATCTGGATGCGGCTCGCCGCGTGGGCCGCGCCATTGCGGAGCGCGCCATGGGCGCAGGCATCAACAGCGTCGTCTTTGATCGCGGCGGCTATGTCTATCACGGGCGCATCAAGGCTCTGACGGACGCTGCGCGCGCGGCCGGACTGAATAAAGAGGAAGCCGAAGCTGCGGCGTCAAACGGTGACGAGACCGGCGCTGGCGAGGCTTCGGAATAACAGGAAGAGTAATGAGACAACCCAAGCAACGCATTTCTTCGCAGGGCCTTGATCTGAAGGATCAGGTCATCTCTATCAACCGCGTGACCAAGGTGGTCAAGGGCGGCAAGAACCTGAGCTTCGCGGCGCTCGTCGTCGTCGGCGACGAGGCCGGCCACGTAGGCTTCGGCACGGGCAAGGCGCGCGAAGTGCCTCTCGCCATCAAGAAGGGCATAGAGGCGGCCAAGAAGAATCTGATTCGAGTGCCGCTCATCAACAACACGCTGCCGCACCAGCTTATAGGAGAGTTCGGGGCCGGCCGCGTGCTGGTCAAGCCCGCTTCGGAAGGAACGGGCGTGATTGCCGGAGGCGCCGTCCGCGCCGTCATGCAGGCCGTAGGCGTGCGCGACGTTCGCACTAAAGTTCTTGGCTCTGCCAACCCGCACAACGTTGTGCGCGCAACCTTCGATGCGCTGCTCCGCATGAAAGACCCTATGGAGCTGGCACGCCTGCGCGGCAAGCAAGTTGAGGAGTTATAAAAATGGCGCAAGAGAATAAAGAACAGGCGACGGCCGGCGGCGGCGGCTCAACGATTCGCATACAGTACTATCGCAGCTTCATCGCCGCGCCGAAGACGCACAAGCAGGTAGTTCGCAGTCTCGGCCTGACCAAGCTCAACCAGATAGTCGAGCGCCCGGACACGCCAGCCACGCGCGGCTTCGTGCAGAAAGTCCCGCACCTGCTGCGGATAATTGAATAACAGTTTTCAGTAAACAGCTTTCAGTTTTCAGAAAAAGCAAGTCGCTTTCTTGCTGAAAACTCGAAACTGAATACTACGAACGGAGTGAGTAATGGCAATCGGTCTTAATAATTTGCATGCGGCGGAAGGCTCTACGCACAAGAAGAAGCGTCTGGGTCGCGGCCCCGGCTCCGGCCTGGGGAAGACCGCCGGGCGCGGCAATAAGGGTCAGAAGTCCCGTTCGGGCTATTCGGGCAAGGTGGGCTTCGAAGGCGGCCAGATGCCGCTTCACCGGAGACTCCCCAAGCGCGGCTTCACCAACATCTTTAAGAAAGAGTGGATAGAGATTAGCCTCTCGTCGCTCGATAAGAACTTCGAAGCGAATGACGAAGTGACGCCGCAGGTTCTTCATGAACGCGGTCTGATAAAGAAGGCCAAGCATGACGTGGTGGTGCTCGGCACGGGCGAGTTGTCAAAGGCCCTGCGCATCTCCGCTCACCGCTTTACCAAGAGCGCCAGAGAGAAGATTGAGCGCGCGGGCGGTGCCGCCACGCTGATTGAGCGGCAGGCACAAACGGAAGCCGGCGAGCAGCCAACGGCCTGAAATTTCTCTCTCTGGAAGACGCGAGCTGTCGGACCGAACCACTGAAGCGCAACGCCCTTGATGAGTCGAACTATCCAATGTTTGACTGGTCAAACAGCGCTTCGGTGGTTTCGCTTCATGCCGGGTCTTCCGGGGCGGCTTGCCATAGGCCGTCGTCGAAAGAGATAATCGCAGGGAAAACCGAAGTTTCAGAAGAGGTCACAAGCTCATGGAAAAGTTTTTCGCGGCCGTCCGCAACATGTTTCAGGTTCCAGACCTGCGCAAGCGTATCTTTTTCACGCTCGGATTGCTTGCCATCTATCGCGTGGGCGCGCACGTCACTGCGCCCGGCATCAACAAGGAGCGGCTTGAGCAGGTGTGGAACGAGGTAGGCAACACGCTGCTCGGCGTGCTAGACCTCTTCTCGGGCGGAAACTTTCGCACCATCTCAGTCTTCGCTCTTGGCGTGACGCCCTACATCACCGCCTCAATCATCTTGCAGTTGATGACCGTCGTTTATCCCGCCCTGAAGAAGATGCAGGAAGAGGGCGAGATGGGACGCGCGAAGATTAACCAGTACACGCGCTATCTAACGGTTGTGCTGGCCGCCATTCAGACCTCTTTCGTGGCGCACTGGCTGCAAGCCAACGGCGTGGGCGAAAACACCTGGGGATTCCTGATAACCATTGTAGTGACTCTGACGACCGGCACCATGTTTGTCATGTGGCTGGGCGAACAGATTACAGAGCGCGGCGTGGGCAACGGCATCTCGCTTCTAATCTTCGCTGGCATCATCATCGGTCTTCCGAACGGAGTGATACAGGTGTTTGAGCGCGTGCGCGCGGGCGACACGCTTCAGACGCTCGGAGTGATAGCGCTCGTCATAGCCCTTGTGGCTCTGATTGCTTTTATAGTCTTTGTCGAATCGGGCCGCAGAAAGATAGCTGTCTCTTACGCCAAGAGGCACGTCGGCCGACAGATGGTCGGAGGCCAGCAGACGACCATGCCTCTGAAAGTCAACATGGGCGGCGTTATCCCCGTCATCTTCGCCTCTTCGGTTCTGGCGATGCCGCAGACACTGTTTTCTGCGTTTCCGCCCGACCCGACCAAGCCTGATTCGGCCTGGACCAAGGTTTTCAGCTTCTTCCAGGTCTTCCACGGCGGCGACCCGTATTATGAGCTTATCTTTATCTCGCTCATAGTCATCTTCACCTTCTTCTACATCTCTATCGTCTTTAACGTGGAAGAGGTGGCGGACAACCTGCGCAAGCACGGAGGCTTTATGCCCGGCATTCGCCCCGGCAGAGCCACGGCCGAGTACCTGAACACGATTATGACTCGCCTGACTACCGTCGGCGCCATCTACCTGGCGCTCGTAGCCTTCCTGCCGCAGATTATGCTGAGCGGCTTCAAGGTCGGACGCCTGCCCTTCATAGGCACGGCCCTTGACGCCTTCTTTACGAACACGCCGGGCCTTGGATGGGTTCCAACGGGGATGGGTTATCAATTCTATTTCGGCGGCACTTCTCTGCTAATTCTGGTAGGCGTCGCCATGGATACGGTCGCGCAAATCGAAGCGCAGCTTGTCATGCGCAACTACGAGGGATTCCTGGGCTCGGGACGCCTGCGCGGGCGCAGAGCATAAAAAGCGTGTGACAGGTGCCGGGCGTCAGCTCTTTCTTTTACCGTCACCTGTCACCCGGCAGCGGACACCTGTTTCCTTATGTCAAAGATTATCGTCTTGATGGGAGCGCCCGGTGCCGGGAAGGGCACGCAGGCGCGTCTTCTGGAAGAGCGGTTGGGCTTGCCACAGGTTTCGACCGGCGACATGTTTCGCGCGCTCAAAGATGAGCGTACTCCGCTCGCGGAAGAAGTCCAGGCGATTATGAAGTCGGGGAAACTCGTGCCCGACGACGTGACCATACGAGTAGTCAGAGAGCGCACGGGGCGAGAGGATTGCAGGCACGGCTACATACTGGACGGGTTTCCCCGCACGGCTGCGCAGGCCGCTATGCTTGAGCATCTGGCTGTGGATCAGGGCAAAAGGATTCTTCCCGTATTGATTGACGTGCCCTTGGATTTACTTGAAAAGCGCACAACGGGACGGAGAATCTGTCCAGTCTGCGGCGAGATTTACAACATCTATCTCAAGCCGCCTAAAGCCGATAACGTCTGCGACCTGCACCCGGAAGCACAATTGACGCACCGCCCGGACGATACGGTCGAGAAGACGCGCGTCCGTCTGGAGACTTATCAAGAACAGACGCGCCCGCTCCTTGATTATTACTCGGCCGGCAATCTCCTGCGGCGAGTCGACGGCACTGGCGAGCCGGAGGCCATCTACCAGGAAATTGAGAAGATAGTGAAGGGCGATAAGTGATGGGCTAAAGCTTGTCTTCTCCTGTCATACGTTATTCGCCACGCACACGGGGCTTTATGATTATAGGGAAGTCCAGAAAAGAGCTGGAGAAGATGCGCGCGGCGGGGCAACTCGTCGGTGGGGTACTTCGGGAACTGCGCCGCATGGCGGAGCCGGGTATGACTACGCTCGAAGTTGACCGCGCGGCGGAGCGCATGATTCGTGACGCGGGCGCTCAGCCTACCTTTAAGGGTTATCACGGGTATCCCTTCTCAATCTGCGCCTCCGTCAACGAGCAGGTCGTACACGGCTTCCCCTCGGACTATAAATTAAAAGATGGCGACATCTTTTCCATAGATGTCGGCGCGACCCTGGAAGGCTTTGTAGGCGATACGGCTACGACCGTGCCTGTAGGGAATGTGTCCGACGAGCTTTTGCAGCTCATACGCGTCACCGAGGAATGCCTCGAACTCGCCATAGGGCAGTGCTATCACGGGAACCATCTGGGCGACATAGGCTACGCCGTTCAGAGCCACGCGGAAGCGCACGGCTACTCGATTGTGCGCGACTACGTGGGCCACGGCATAGGGCGGCGCATGCACGAAGACCCCCAGATCCCCAACTACGGCACGCCCGGCAAGGGCGCTAAGATCAAGAACGGCTACGTTTTCGCCATAGAGCCTATGGTCAACACGGGGACGCATCTGACGCGTGTGCTTTCGGACGGCTGGACGGTTGTGACCGTGGACGGGCGGCCTTCCGCTCACGTAGAGCACACCATTGCGATTACGGAAGAAGGCCCACAGGTCTTTACCCGTGTGGCCGAAAAAGAGCCGGAAACGGCGAAAATAGCCGGGGCATAAAGGCCAGGCCCGTTTGGCTTGGCAAATTTTATGTGGCTATGATAATATTTGCGGTTTGCCGGTACAGGCAAATCGTTTACTGAGAGGCTATGGCTAAGGAAGAGGCCATCGAAGTCATGGCGACGGTCTTAGAGACCCTGCCGAACGCCATGTTCCGCGTCGAACTGGAAGAGGGTAAGCATCAGGTGCTGGCACACATTTCCGGTAAGATGCGCAAGCACTTTATACGCATTCTTCCGGGCGACCGAGTGCTCGTAGAGCTTTCGCCCTACGATTTGAATCGCGGTCGGATTACCTACCGCTACAAGTAGAGCGTCAGGGGCTTTCTCAGAAGAGCACAGGATTAGCGAGGGCAGCAAAAATGAAGGTACGGGCGTCAGTTAAAAAGATGTGCGATAACTGCAAGATTATCCACCGCAAAGGCGTGGTCAGGGTAATCTGCACTAACCCGAAGCACAAGCAACGTCAAGGATAATAAAGCATTCAGCTACCAGCTATCGGCAGTCAGCCCGTAGACGGGTTCTCGCCGGTAACTGAAAGCTGACGGCTGATAGCTTAATTGGAGAAATAAATGGCTCGTGTAGCTGGTGTTGATCTTCCGCCTCATAAGCGCGCGGAGATTGGTCTTACATACATTTACGGCATCGGGCGCTCTCGCGCGACCTCCATACTGAAGGAAGCGCAGGTCAGCCCCGACGCGCGCGTACGCGATCTGAGCGAAGACGAACTCGGGCGCATACGTTCTATTCTGGATTCGCAGGGCGAGATCGAGGGCGACCTGCGCAAGCGCGTGCAGATGGATATTAAGCGTCTGATGGACATCGGCTGCTATCGCGGCCTTCGCCATCGTCGCGGGCTTCCCGTGCGTGGTCAGCGCACGCACACCAACGCGCGCACCCGCAAGGGCCCGCGTCGCGCAACCGTCGCCAAGAAGAAGGCTCCGGGCAAGAAGTAACGATAGTTTTCAGTTTTTAGTTTTCAGCTAGAGCCTGAGACTAACTTCTGAATACTGAATACTGAATACTGAATACTAATATATGGCAAAAGCAGGCGGAAAAAAGAAGGTCTTTCGTAAGAAAGAGAAGAAGAACATCCCTAACGGGATCGTGCATATCGCCGCGTCGTTCAATAACACGATGATTTCGATTACCGATCTCGAAGGAAATCTGATTGCGCAAAGCAGTTCCGGCGCGCGTGGCTTTCGCGGCTCCCGAAAGGGAACGCCCTTTGCCGCGCAGCAGGCCGCTTACGAAGCCGCGCAAAAGGCTAAAGAGGCTGGCATGCAGCAGTGCGAAGTGCGCGTCAAGGGGCCGGGCGGCGGACGTGAATCCGCAATCCGCGCCATCAACAGCGCAGGGATTCGCGTCACGGTCATACGCGACACGACGCCCATCCCGCACAACGGCTGCCGCCCGCCCAAGCGTCGCAGAGTGTAACGGTTTTGGATTTTAGATTTTGGATCGGAGCGGCTAAACGGCCCGAGCTTCAATCCCGTTTGTTAATCAAAATCGAAAATCCGGGATCTAAAATTGAATTGACCTAAAGGACGAAGGGCGGGCTGCCTGACGGCTCTCGCCTGTAAACTTTTCCGTCTAGTAAGTTAGACTGGAGGCAGAAAAAAGAAGTGGCTAGGTATAGAGAAGCGGTGTGCCGTTTGTGCCGCCGCGAGGGTGCAAAATTATTTCTCAAGGGTGATCGTTGCTACAAGCCTTCGTGCCCGATTGAAAAGCGCGGGACGCAGCCGCCGGGACAGCACGGCAACAACATGCGTCGCGGCAAGGCACTGGTAGGCTACGGTCAGCAGTTGCGCGAAAAGCAGAAGGTCAAGCGCATCTACTTTATCCTCGAAGGTCAGTTCCGCAACTACTTCGAGCGCGCCGCAAGACAAAAAGGCATCACGGGCGAGAACCTGCTGTTCCTGCTCGAGCGCCGCCTGGACAACGCTGTCTATCGCGCAGGGTTCTCTACCTCGCGCAGGCAGGCGCGCCAGCTAGTCAATCACGGACACATAGAAGTCAACGGGCGTAAGGTTGACATCCCCTCGTTTCAGATTAAGCAGGGCGATGTCATCAGCGTCAAGGGCGCCAGCCGCACGAACCCTCACATAGAGGGTGCGTGGCAGACGGCTGCCGGTCGTGGTCGCCCATCCTGGATTGCTCCGGCCGACGGGGCGGACATGAGTGTGCGCGTCGAGACTTTGCCGACTCGCGCCGACATTGACCGCTCTATCAACGAGCAGTTGATCGTAGAGCTTTATAGCAAGTAATCATCAATGTCTGGAGACCAGGGGGCTGGAGTCCGAGAGTTAATCGCTTCTCGCTTCAGGCCCCCGGCTCCGGACTATAGACTGTTAGACTCAAAAATTATGGCTATAGATCAAACTAATCTCTGGACAGGCTTTCAGATGCCGCGTCGCCTCGCGGCAGATACCGAGACGTTGACGGAGCGATACGGTCGCTTTTCGGCGCAACCCTTTGAGCGCGGCTTCGGCACGACCATAGGAAACTCGCTTAGACGCGCTCTTCTCTCGTCGATCGAGGGCGCGGCCATTACCGCCGTCAAAATCGAGGGCGTCGAGCACGAGTTCTCTTCGATTGCGGGAGTCGTGGAAGACGCGACCGACGTTATCCTGAATTTGAAGCAGGTGCCCTTTAAGCTGCACGGCGGCGAATCCAAGACGCTCTACGTACACAAGGACGGCGCGGGCGAAGTCACTTCGGCCGACATAGAGACCGACGCTGACGTCGAGGTCCTGGATCCGAACGTCCACATCGCAACCGTTTCCGAGGGCGGCTCTCTTCACATAGAGATGCGCCTGAAGCGCGGGCGCGGATACGTCTCGGCCGACCGCAACTTCGATGAGGATTTGAGCCTCGGCTACATCCCCATTGATTCGGTTCACACGCCGGTCAAGAAGGTGAACTACACTGTCGAGGCCGCGCGTCTCGGGCAGAACACGGAGTTCGACAAGCTCTCCATAGAAGTCTGGACGGACGGCTCCGTTAAGCCTGACGACGCCATTGGCTTGGCGGCCAAACTCATCAAGGATCACATGTCCATCTTCATCAATTTCGAGGAGGACACGGACGATTTCGCTTACGCCAATCTGGAGCGACCGCCCCTGCCGCGTAACGATGTCCTTGATAAGTCGGTGGACGAGCTTGAGCTGTCGGTGCGCTCCTACAACTGTCTGAAGAACGCCGACATCCGCTCCATACGCGACCTGGTTCAGCGAAGCGAGCGCGAGATGCTCGCGACGAAGAACTTCGGCAAGAAGTCCCTGAACGAAATCAAGGAAATACTGAACGGCATGGGACTCGATTTCGGCATGGAGTTCGACGAGCAGGGTAATCCGATTCCGGGCACGGGCGGGCGCGATGGCGACACCAGCGACTACGCCGACATAGACGAAGAAGAATAAACCGATTTCGGATTTTGGATTTTAGATTTTGGATTAAAAGAAAATCTCTTTGATTCTCTTCGATCCGTCTCGCTAATCCACAATCCGAGATCTAAGATCCAAAATAGTTATGAGACATCTCAAGGCACATAGAAAACTGGGACGCACGACGGCGCACCGCATGTCCATGCTGCGCAACCTTGCCACCTCTCTGATAACCGCCCATGAAGAGCGCATCGTGACGACTCTGCCGAAGGCAAAGGAGTTGCGCCCGTTCGTTGAGCGCGCCATCACCTTGTCGCGCAAGGCGCAGCTTCTGGAAGGCGACAACACGGCTCAGCAGGCCGTGCATCTTCGTCGTCAGGCGGCAGGCTTCTTTCACGCGGGCAATCGCCAGCAGGCCGCTTCCACTGGCCGCCGCTCCACGCAGGGCCGCGCTCCGCGCACGGCCGGTGTCGTTGCTCTGAAGAGGCTCTTCGACGAGTTGGGCGAGCGCTACAAGGATCGTCCGGGCGGGTACACCCGCATCATCAAGCTGGGGCGTCGTGACGGCGATAACGCGGAGCTGGCGATTATAGAGCTGGTCGATAACCCGCGCGAGCGCGAAGCGATCGAGTCAGCGAACAAGCGCACTGCCAGCAAGAAGAAGACCACCAAGGCATCGGAGTCCAAGGCTGCGGAGGGCGGTCGTCGCGGGGGCCGCAAGGCAGACCGCACTTTCGAAAAGGAAGAGACCACCGAGAAGCGCGGGACAAAGGCTGCCGCGCCGGACGATGATAAGACGGAAGCAAATCAGCCCAAGGGAGGCCGCCGCTCCAAGAAGACGGAGTCCACGGCTGAAGAGAAAGAGACAGAGTAGCGGGATAGCGCTCTGTCACGCGCGTGTGCGCCCGCTCTATTTTAACGGGCCATGCGCTGAAGACGCGCTAGATAAAGAGTAGTCCCGTCAGGGGCGAAACGGTTGACCTGAGCCCCAATGGAACAGTCGGTCTTACGTACCTGAACTCGATTGGGGCTCTTTCCTTTGCTTGATTTTCAAGACGGCAAGCCCGGCGCGCAAGCCATTTGAGACTTTGCTTTAGATAGAGCCTGAGCGGAGGAGTCTGTAGAGAATGAGCGAACAAGCAACCATGCAGCAGCCCTCACCCGATGAACAGCCGCAGGAATCCAGGCAGGAGCGGCAGGGACGAGGTGGCGAGCGTGTTGGACGCCGCCGCCGTCATGGACAGCCGCAACAGCAGCAGCAGTCCGGGCAGCTGCGTCGACCCGACCCTTCGCTCAACATGGACGAGCTGCGCGACCTCGTGCAGCTCATAGCCGAACACGGTTTTACGGATTTCGAGCTTGAGCGTGAAGGCTTTCGAGTGCGCCTGCGGCGCGAGCTGACCCCGCTGATAATCTCGTCTCAGAGCGCGCCCGCGGCCCAGCCGCAGGCGAGCGCGACTGCGCCAGCCGCGACCGAAACTGCGACTGCCGCGAGCGCTTCTTCCGCTCAGGGCGCGCCGTCGCACTCTCAGCCGAAGCACCCGGGCGCAGAGGCCGAAGCCTCCGCCTCCGCGGACGAAGGCTTGCACATCATCACTTCTCCGATTGTCGGCACCTTCTACCGCTCGCCTTCGCCCACGGCAGACCCCTTCGTCCGCATAGGCAGCCACGTAGATCCGGACGCAATCGTCTGCATCATAGAAGCCATGAAGCTGATGAACGAGATTCAGGCCGAAACGACCGGCGAGGTAGTAAAGATTTACGTGGAGAACGGCCAGCCAGTTGAGTACGGCCAGCCGCTCTTCGGAATAAAGCAATAAGGGCAGTCAGTCAGTGGCAGATGGTGAATAGAAGCAATCGCTTCTCACCATTTTACCCACGCGATTTACTATATGACGGGTACGCGTAAATTCAGAAAAATTCTTATCGCCAATCGCGGCGAGATCGCGTGCCGTATCATCTGGACGTGCAAGGAAATGGGGATTCAGACGGTCGCCATACATTCGGAGGCAGACCGCGACTCCCTGCACGTGCGCTTCGCTGATCAGTCCTTCTGCGTCGGCTCGGCTCCTTCCGCTCAGAGCTACCTCAACATCCCGAATATCATCGCAGCCGCAGAGATAGCCGACGTTGACGCGATTCATCCGGGCTATGGCTTTCTGGCCGAGTCCTCCTACTTCGCGGAAATCTGCGAGGCCTGCAACATCAAGTTCATAGGCCCGCGCGCCGACGTGATTCGCATGATGGGCGACAAGGTGGAAGCTCGCCGGGCCATGCAGAAGGCCGGACTGCCCATACTGCCCGGAAGCCCGGAACCGCTTGAGACGGAAGAAGAGGCGATGAGGCTTGCGCGCGAGATCGGCTTCCCCGTGATTGTGAAAGCATCTGCCGGAGGCGGCGGCAGGGGCATGCGCATAGTACGACTGGAAGAAGAGCTTGGCCCCGCGCTTGAGACTGCTTCGAACGAAGCAGCAGCAGCCTTCAAGAACGGCGACGTTTACATCGAGCGCTACATAGAGCGCCCGCGCCACATAGAGATTCAGGTGCTGGCAGACGAGTATGGCGACTGCATACACCTGGGCGAGCGCGAGTGCACCATTCAGCGAAGGCATCAGAAGCTGCTGGAAGAAGCGCCCA
This sequence comes from Pyrinomonadaceae bacterium, assembly GCA_036389875.1. Lineage (GTDB taxonomy): Bacteria > Acidobacteriota > Blastocatellia > Pyrinomonadales > Pyrinomonadaceae > JACVRN01. The sequence goes on along the minus strand of DASVVZ010000038.1, from coordinate 4,501 downwards.
GCCCCGCGCTTTCGCCTGAATTACGTGAAGAGATGGGCGCTGCCGCCGTGCGTGCCTGCAAGGAGATAGGCTACGCGAGCGCCGGCACCATGGAGTTCCTGCTTGACGAAGACAAGCGCTACTACTTCATGGAGATGAACACGCGCATACAGGTTGAGCATCCCGTGACGGAGATGGTGACTCTGGCCGACATAGTACGTAACCAGATACGAATCGCGGAAGGCGAGCGCCTGGGCTACACGCAGTCGGACGTAATCATCAGGGGCCACTCGATTGAATGCCGCGTCAACGCAGAGAATCCCGAAACCTTCGCGCCTTCGCCCGGATTGATTACGGCCTTCAACCTGCCGGGAGGCCCCGGCGTGCGCGTGGACACGGCGGCTTATCCTGGCTATTTCGTGCCGCCCTTTTACGATTCGATGATCGCCAAGGTGATTGTGCACGCGCCTACCAGGGAGCTTGCGATTGCGCGCATGCGTCGCGCCCTTGAGGGCATGGTGGTGGAAGGAATCAAGACGACGATTCCGCTTCACCTGAAGATCATGGACGACGCGAATTTCCGCGCGGGCGATTTCTCGACGAAATTCATGGAACTGTTCCTCTCCAATAACGGCGTCAAGGGGCGCGTGGAAGCGGCCTCGCTGGCGCGTTGACGATTCGGGCTATCGCCCTTATAATAAAAGACTTTTTCGTGGTGAGCTGGCGCTCGCCTTAAGAGTAGGGAGTAAATTATGGCTTACGCAATTATCAAAAGCGGCGGTAAACAGTTCCGCGTAGAAGAGGGCCAGAAGGTGCGAGTCCCCCTCATGGACAAAGAGGTTGGCTCGACCGTTGAGCTGGACGTTATGCTCCTGGGCGGCGACTCGCCACAGGTCGGCTCGCCTACGGTTGACGGGGCGCGCGTGGCCGCCACTGTCGTAGACCACGGGCGAGACACGAAGATTATCGTCTTCAAAAAGAAGCGCCGCAAGCAGTACAAGCGAACACGCGGGCACCGTCAGGACTACACGACGCTGAAGATAGATTCTATAGGATAATGCAGAATGCAGAATGATGAATGATAAGAATAGGTCTTTAATTCATCGCCGCCTTCTGCATAAGGAGTATTGATATGGCACACAAGAAGGGCGTGGGATCGTCGCGTAACGGGCGCGATTCTAATGCGCAGAGATTAGGGCTCAAGAAGTTCGGTGGCGAGCGCGTGCTCGGCGGCAACATCCTTGCCCGCCAGCGCGGCACCAAGTGGAAACCCGGCAAGAACGTCGGTCGCGGCAAGGACGATACGCTCTTTGCCTTGATTGACGGAGTCGTGAAGTTTGAGGATAAGGGACGCGGAGGAAAGTTCATCAGCGTCTACCCGGAGATGGCCGCCACGGAAACAGCGCCGGCGGCCACAGCCTAAGGCTTTTAGCTCAAGCCTGCCACTGGATGCGTCGCCTGGCCCCGAGTGCTTCTCTCTCGAAAGGACAGGCGGCGCATTCGATTTTAGATTTGCGATTTTGAGCCGGAGGGGCATTCAAGTTTGAATCCTTTCAGCCAATGTCGTAAATCCAAAATCTAAGATCGAAAATCGTCTTGTTTATTGATCGCACAAAGATTCGCGTAGCGGGTGGGCACGGCGGCAACGGCGTGACGGCCTTCCGACGCGAAAAGTTTGTGCCTCGCGGCGGGCCTTCGGGCGGGGACGGCGGGCGCGGCGGCGATGTCTGGCTTGAGGCGGACGAATCGCTGAACACGCTGCTTCACCTTCGCTACAACCCAGAGCACATAGCCGAGCGCGGTCGTCACGGCGAAGGCTCTAACCGCACGGGCCGTGAAGGCTCGGACACGACCGTAAGAGTCCCCGTGGGTACGCAGGTTTACGATTCAGGGACGGGCGAGCTTCTTTATGACTTTACGCGCAGCGGCGAGCGGTGGCTGGCCGCTCAGGGAGGTCGCGGCGGCTTCGGCAACTCGCACTTCGCCACCTCCACGAACCGCGCGCCGCGTTATCACCAGGAGGGAAGCCCGGGCGAAGAGCACGAGCTTCAGCTAGAGCTAAAGCTGCTGGCGGACGTGGGGCTCGTGGGCTTTCCGAATGCCGGTAAATCCACGCTCATCTCCACCATCTCCGCGGCCAAGCCTAAAATAGCGGACTATCCCTTCACGACTCTTGAGCCGCATCTGGGCGTAGTTGACCTTGGGGAATATCGCACGCTGGTCGTGGCTGACATCCCCGGCCTGATAGAAGGCGCGCACGAGGGAGCCGGCCTCGGCGACCGCTTTCTTCGCCACGTTGAGAGAACAAAGCTCCTGCTGCATCTGGTCGATGTCTCTTCCGCTTCCGGCCGGGACACCGTGAGCGACTACGAGACCATCAATCGAGAGTTGAAGGCTTATGACGAAGAGCTGGCCGAGCGACCGCAGATTGTAGTGGCGACGAAGATTGACGCTCTGGACGAGCCGGAGCGACTGGAGCGACTGCGCGAGCGCGCAGAGCGTGACGGGCGTCCCTTTCACGCCATCTCTTCCGCGACCAAAGAGGGCGTGCGTGAACTTGTAAATGCTGCGGCGCGGATGCTGGACGAGCTCAATCGCGCGGGTGAAGAGAGTACAGAGGAAGCGCACAGCAGGGCCTGAGATTCAGTTTTGTTGCTTGATGAATGAGCGTTAAGCGAATAGCTCTCTACGGCGGAACGTTCGATCCGGTTCACAACGGCCACATGAGCGTGGCCCGTGCTCTTTTACAACTCTTTGCACTGGACGAACTGGTCTTTATCCCGGCCCACGTTGCGCCGCACAAGCGAGAGCAATTTGTCTCGCCCGCCATTATGCGCTATGCGATGCTGGCGCTCGCGACACAGGGTGAAGCTCGCATGCGCGTTTCCACCTTCGAGCTGGACGCGCCCGAAAGACCCTACACGGTCGAGACGCTCACGCGCATGAAGGAAAAGTATGGCGATGAGACGCGCCTCTTCTTCATCATGGGAGCGGACTCCTGGACTGAGATACGCACCTGGAGAGAGTGGGAGCGCGTGCTGGCGCTCACGAATCACATAGTCATGGCCCGGCCGGGATACGACCTCGGCGCGGCGCACGTCGGCGAAGAGATTCGAGAGCGGGTGGTTGACCTGAGAGGCGTTGAGGCCGGCGGGATAAAGCGCGCCGCTGACGTTAGCGATGCTCAAAGGATTTACGTGACCGACGCCGTTCAGATGGACATCTCGGCCACGCAGGTTAGAAGGCTTGCCAGTCAGGACAGGAGTCAGGAGTGGACGGCCCTTGTCCCGCAGCCTGTAGCGGAGTTTATAGAAAAGTACAGGCTCTACAGAGATAAAGCATGAGTGAAAATTCTTCTATCAAGGAAAAGGCTTTGCACCCGGAGCAGTCTGCTAAGGGGCGCACGGAAAAAGCGCGCGACGTTGTCGAGGCTTCGAGCGAAGCATGCACGGAGCTACTGGACGAGCGCATCTGCGCGGCACTGAATGCCGCTAACGATAGGAAGGCGCTGGAGCCGATCGTGCTGGATTTGCGCGAGATAGCCAGCTTCACGGACTACTTCGTCATCACTTCAGGCACTAACACGCGGCAGGTGCAGGCCATAGCGGACGCAGTCGTGGAGCAGTTGAAGAAACAGGGCACGCGCGCCGCACGCATGGAGGGCTACAACACAGGCGAGTGGGTGCTTGTCGATTACGGCGACTTCATAGTTCACGTCTTCGACAGCAAGTCGAGGCTGTTTTACGACCTTGAGAGATTATGGCGAGACGCCGCGCGCGTGCCGCTGCCCGCGGGCGAGGCGGGCGTCAACGATAGCTCTTTGAGAAGCGAGCCGTAGTGATAGAGATAGTCGCATCCTCCCAACCCATGCGCGAGGCCGTGCGGCTGGCCGAGAAAGTCGCCGCCACGGACGCAAACGTGCTGGTGACGGGTGAATCCGGCGCGGGCAAGGACGCACTGGCCCTCTTCATACACGAACGCTCGCGCAGGGCGGGCCGGTCTTTCGTCAAGATTGACTGCGCCGCGTTGCCGGGCGAGCTGCTGGAAGCCGAGCTGTTCGGCTACGAGCGCGGCGCGTTCACGGGGGCAACCGAGTCCAGGCCCGGAAGGCTCGAAGCCGCGCACAGGGGAACGCTCGTGCTTGATGAGATTGCTCATCTGGCCTGGGACTCGCAGGCAAAGCTGCTGCGAGTTATTGAGCAGCGGGAGTTCGAGCGCCTCGGAGGTCGTAAGACGGTTCGCGTGGATGCACGGCTGATTGCGCTGACGAACGTCGACCTGGACGATGCCGTCAGGCGCAGGGCTTTCCGCGAAGACCTTTTTTATCGTCTCAACGTCGTGCGCATACAGGTGCCGCCGCTGCGCGGAAGGCGCGAGGATACAGTGAAGCTGGCCGAAGGTTTTTTGAAGACCTATTCGGCAAAGCATGGCCGCCCGGCCTGTGAGTTTACACCGCAGGCTCTTGCGCTCCTTGAAGCTTATGATTGGCCGGGAAATGTCAGGGAGCTTGCCAACACAATCG
>DASVVZ010000037.1:0-24161 GCA_036389875.1 Pyrinomonadaceae bacterium | reverse complement strand
TAATCACTATCACATGGTCGCCCACGTCCATGAATGGCGTCCACATGGGATTGCGCTTGCCCGTCAGGATTGATGCGACCTCCGTGGCGAGGCGTCCGACCGGCTGGCCTTCGGCGTCGACGACGTACCATTTACGATTTTCGGCTAGTCCAGTGCCGCTGGGAAACTGTGTTGACATAGATAACTCTCTCTTAATTTAGCGCCTAAAACGCGAACGGCTAGAATACAGAAGCGCTCTGAAAAATGTCAAGCCGCGCTAGGGGGGCTAAACGGTTCAATCCGCAGATAAAAGAGGCTCTCCACAATTAACTGGTGGAGAGCCTCTGGAGAAGGCTTTTGCCGGTTTATGCCCCGAACTGCTTACGGCTTGGACGGGTCAGTCGGAGTCGAGCCGTCGTTGCGCTTGAGCTTCGGCGGGTCGGACGGCCTCGTGTTGGACGGCTGATTAGTATCGTCCGTCGTCGGCTGGGTCGTCGAATCATCCGGCGTGGGCTGCCTGCGCTTCAGGGTCGGGCGTCCGGGCGTGCCGTCATCCGAGCTTCCCGGGAGCGCTCCGTTTGTGGTTACGCGCGCGTTCGAGAGACGCAGCAGGCGTCCCTTGACGCGCTGAAACTCCGAGGTGCTGATGACGTACTCTTCGCGGTCCGGAAAGCGTGCGGCGAGCGCTATGGACGCCGCGCGACGGTCAGACGGCATAGGGTGAGACGAGAAGGCCTTGGAGATGAAGCCGGGCTTCTTCTGATTCTTGGCCATGAGCTTCTCGAACATGGTCGCCATGGCGTTCGGGTCGTAGCCCGCCGCGTACATGTACTGCACGCCCAGCTTGTCGGCTTCCTCTTCGGCCGAGCGGCTGAACTTCATAAAGCCCAGGAGCGCGCCGAATTGCGCGGCGTTCTGGATGACAGCGCCCAGGATGCCGCCGAGGAAGATTGAGCCGGCCAGCATGCTGTACTCGGCCAGCATGGCCTTGGTCTGATTCTCCATGGCGTGGCGCGCGGCCACGTGCGCAATCTCGTGCGCCATCACGCCGGCCAGTTCCGCCTCGTTATCCGCAGCCAGAATCAGGCCCTTGTTGACATAGAAAAAGCCGCCCGGAAGCGCGAAGGCGTTGACCTCGTCCGAATCAATCACCTTGATGGTGAAGGGGACGCGCGCGTCCGAGTGCAGCACTATGTTCTGGCCTACCCGGTTGACGTACTCCGTGATGACGGGATCGTCTATGAACTTGGCCTGCTTGTCCACTTCCGCAGCGACGGCACGGCCGAGCGCCACTTCTTTCTCAATCGAGCCGCTCATAGAGGCTATCAGACCGCTATTAATCTTGCGTCTGCCGATCATCGACGGGTCTTCGTTGGTCGAGAGCGGCTTTCTCGGAGTGGTCTGCGCCGTCTGCTGAGTCCTGGCAGGCCCCGTGGTGGCCGGTTTGCTGCCCTTGTCGTCCTTCTGGGTTTGCTGCGGCTGTTGTTGTTGCTGCTGCTGCTGCTCCTGCGTCTGTTGCTGGAGCGGTGCTGCGACCGCAGAGATAGCGCCGGCCCAGATTGAGAGCGCCAGAACCAGTGCGGTCAGGGAGCGTGATGTGCTACGCATAGCGAAAAGCCTCCAAAAGCTTTGAGGAAGACCCAAAGGAGCCTGTCTTTAGAAGAAAGCCGCTCTTAAAGCTGTTACATCGCCCTGGAGAAGCTTTCCGTCCGGGGACGGCCTCTTGATTAAAAGTTATCGTTCGGTATAACCGATTGAAGTGCGAGCGCGCGCCTCCGGGTGAAAAGATGACTGTAATCGCCTTGGAGGAACGCGCAACCGTTTTGATGCCGCAACACGTCCCAAGGGTTGTGCTGCCGCGGGCCGGAAAACTCGCCCCCGGAAAAGGGCTTATGGAAAAGCCCTGCTCCTCTCAAAATTTTACTCTTCGGGTGAGCGCCGGTCGCGTCATTATAGCAGCTGGCCGCCTGTAAAGACAGAATGATTGCGCCCCTGATGCGCAGCGTGCTACAGTCCGAAGATGGGTCGGGCGCGCTGGATTCGCGGGCGTCTGCCGGGCCTTTTTCCAGGTTTCCAGCCTTTTTTTGAGCAGCACAGCTCTTTCCCGATCATGAAGCGCACACAGGAGAAGATAAAGGATTTCGTAGAGCCGCAGCTCTTTGAAGCGGTCGAAAACTACGTGGAGAATCCTCAGGGTGCGCTCTCCGCCTACCGTTTTACGGATGCCACGTCAGACCTTCTGGCGCGCTGGCTGGACGCGCTGGCAGACCTGCCGCGCAGCCGCGGCGCGGCGCGAGCGCTCGCAGGGCTCAGGGGCGTAGGGAAAAGCCATGCTCTGTCGGTCTTTGCGGCGCTGGCCTCTATGCCGGAGCTGCGCAGTTCTGCGGTCTCGGACGCGCACGTGGCCACCAGCGCGCGTCGCCTGCTCAACCGTCGCTACATGGTGGCGCGGGTCGAACGCGGGACGCGCGGCTCGCTGCTGGAGGAGGTAGGGGCGGCTCTTGTGCTGGCCTTCGGCGGGGCGGAGGCGGACTGGTTCGGAATCGACCCGCAGCAGATGCTGGCCGTAGCCGCCTCTCGCGCCGGGGACACCCCGCTGGTGCTTGTCATTGACACAGCCTTTGGGCGAGAGGCGCGCGTCAAACGTGACGACGGCCCCGCCCTGAGCCAGCTTGCCGCAGCCACGGACAGCACGCACGTCTTCATAGCCCTCGCCCTGGACGACGACATAGAAGGAGCCGAAGGCGTCAACGCCGTGCTCGCCGGGACGTACCAGATTGACTATCTGGATCCGGAGCACCTTTACCGCATAGCCGACCTGCATCTCTTCCAGAAAAACCCGCAGGCTCGCCTTGCGCTTCACGACATATACAACACTTTGCGCTCGGTCGTGCCCGGCTTCAACTGGAGCGAGCCGCGCTTTACGGCCATCTACCCGGTTCATCCACTGATAGCCGATGTGGCTTCGGCGGTACGCCTTTACGCGCCCAACTTCGCCTTCCTGCCTTTCGCTGCGCAATCGGTAGAACGCGCTACGAACCGGCCAGCCCTCTCGCTGATAGTCCTGGACGAGGTCTTTGACCGTACGGAGCAGGAGCTGCGAAAGGCCGTGGACTTAGAGAAGGCTTTTTCTGTCTACGATCAACTGTCGGCAGACATAGCCTCGCAGATTCCCATCATGCAGCGCCTTCATGCGCGGCTGCTCTTGAAGGGGCTCTTCATTCTCAGCCTGGATGGGCGCGGCGCGACGGCGCGCGAGCTTGGCGCGGCCATGCTCATATACGACGAGGCGGACGCGGAAGCCGGCATAGCCCGCATAGAGGAGCTGCTGGCCCGCTTCGCGGAGCTTTCGCCGGACGGCGGAGTTCGGCGAGGCGAGGAAGTCCAGTCGGAGCCGCGCTACCGCTTCAACATCAGCACGGCGGACGCTTTCGAAGAGACCCTGTCGCGGGCCGTAGAAAATATTGCGCCCGACTCGTCTTTGATGAAAGAACTGCTGCGGGGCCTTCCTCGGTCGCGCTTTCCCGACTGGCCGCTCACGGAACAGCCGGACGCGGGCGAGACTCCTGCCCCGCCTGCGACCGTCTTTACACTCATGTGGCGCGGCATGGGACGCTCGGGACTCATCGGTTGGCAAACGGCTGAGCGGCAGGGCGCGGAAGGCCTGGCGACGGAGGCTGCCGGTGATGTCCCCTTCTACGACTGGCAGATGACCGTGCAGGTGCCATACGCGGGCGATGAGAGCGCGGCTGCGATTAATCCCGCGGATGCCCCTATTAAAATCGTCTGGCGGCCCGCGCCGCTCACGCCGGAAGAGCTTGAGCACCTGCGCCGGCTGATAGCGCTTCGCACGGACACGGCGCTTCTCACGGAGTTCGGAGAGACCGCGCGCGCAGCCGAAAGGACGCACACGGGGCTGGCCGAGCGTATATGGATTCGCGCTTTCATGAACGAAGGCGGTCTTCTATGGGAAGGTGCGGCGCACGCTTTCACAGATGAAGCACAGGCTGGCCACACGCTCTCAGAGGTACTGGAGCGCATGCTTCATCCTCTGTTCGAGGCGCGTTACCCGCAGCACCCTGCCTTCACGGAAGCGCTCACGGAGACGGAAGTGGCGCGGCTGGTCGGGGGATTTTTCGGAGCGGCAAGCCAGTCGGAAGCAGGCGTGCAGGAGCTTGCGCGCCGCTACTGTGCGCCGCTCGGGCTGGCAGCGCAGCGCAGCGACGCTTACGTCCTGGAAGCGGGCGACGCAGTTCTAAGGCAGCCGTGGATAAGGGACGTGCTGCGTATGACGGATGAAGCGGACGGCGATGTCGTGCCGCTCGATTCCGTCTACGCGAGGCTCAGGAGCGAGCCCTACGGCCTGCAAAGAGAGGCGCAGCACCTGATACTCGCCGCGCTCGTGGCGCAGCGACGCATAGAGCTTGTCACGGCGACGGGCGACCGCATAGGCCGCCGCACTTTAGACCTGAAGCTTCGATGGGACGAGCTGAGCGGAGTGGCGCGGGCCGCAGCGCTTCTGCACGGCGCTGAGGAGCTGACCGGCTGGGCCAGGCGGCTGACGGACACGCCGGAGCTTGCTTCGATTGCGGAGCCTCAGTCGCGCGGGGCTGTGCGGGCGGCGCTGAGCGGCTGGCTTGAGGACTGGCGCTCGCGCCGCGTGCTGGAGAAGTTCAACGCGCTGCCGGACGAAGGCTTAACCACTCGCACGTGGACTCTTGCGGCCAGCGTGCGCAAGAGCTTCGGCGTGGCAGCCGAGGCCATAGAAGCTGCGCTGGACGACACCATCTCTCTTGAAGAGGGATTGCAGCGCGTGGCCGACGCCTTCGCCGACTCAGAAGAGAACTTCAGGAGAAGCAGCGAGCAGCTGGCTTCTCTCTCAAGCTTTACCGGCGGCATAGAGGGGCGCGTGCGAGCGCACGATTACCTGATGCTGGCTGAGCCGACAGACCGTAACGAGATAGAGAGCGCGCGTAGAGAGCTGCTGCGCATAACCGGAGACGTGCACAACCTCTTGGACCGGGAGTCATGCCAGCGCTTCGATCTGCTCTGGCGAGAGTTTCGTGTCCGTTACGTGGAGCATTACGCGGGCATCCATGACGAGACTGTGGGCGCGGCTCTTGACCGCCGCTCGCTCGACGAGTTTCTGCGAAGCCGTATGTGGCGGGAGTTTGAAGCACTGTCCGAGCTTTCGATTCTCAACACGCGCTATCATGAAGAGGCTGCGCGGCTGATGGAAGCGGCCCGCGGCTTAAGCTGCGCGCTTCCCGTCCGGAAGCTTCTCATGAATCACCCGTCGTGCGATTGCGCGTTTCGGCTCGGGCGCGCGGACGCGCTCAAGCGTCTTTCGCAGGAATTACGTGAGACGGTAGAGGTCGGCGTGGAGACCACGCGGCGCACGCTTCGACTCATGTCTGCATCGCTCGCGGCAGGACTTGAGCGTATAAGCTCGGGCGCGGAAACGGAGCAGGAGAGCGCGCACGCCCTCTCTCTTGCGGAAGCCTTCGCGACCGGCCAACTGCCTGAAAGCTTTTCCCGAACCGATGTGCGTCTCATAGAAGAGGCGCTCAGAGAGGGCGCGCTTTCTCTGCCCGTGCGTGTCGCCCGCCCGCCCGTAGAGGCTTACGGTCTTGTGACGCGCGAAGACCTGCGCGCACGCCTTAACCAGTGGCTGGACGAGCTGCCGGATCAGCCCGCTATGGTCGAAGTCACGGGCGACCACGCCGTCTCTGAAAACAATGGCGAATAAAAGAGGAGCGCGCGGGCTTTCGGAGCGGACTGAGAAGGCGCGCACCCGTGCTAAGAAAGCGGAGCACTCGCGCCGCCCTACAGTCTCAATCGTGGGAGCGGGCAGGGTAGGGACGGCGCTGGCGATGGCCCTCTCGCGGTGCGGTTATCGGGTCGAAGCGCTGGTCGCGCGTAGAAAGTCGCAAGCGAAGCGCGCCGCCGCCCTCATTCACACAAAACCTCTTGCGCTCTCTTCCGCAGAGCTTGACCGTCTTCCGGAAAGCCGTCTTCTCTTCATCACCACGCCCGACGACCTGATAGAAGAGACGGCCGCGCGCATCGCTGCCTTGACCCTAAAGAAGCCGCAGCGGAGGACGGCGCTTCATGCCGGCGGCGCGCTGTCGTCCGGCGTGTTGAAGAGCCTGCGGGACGTTGGCTTTCGTACCGGCTCGATGCACCCGCTTGTGGCCGTCAGCGACACGGCCGCAGGGGCCGAAAGCCTGCGACGCGCCTTCTTCTGCATAGAGGGCGATGCGAGCGCAGCGAGCGCGGCGCGCAGGATCGTGCAGGACTTCGGTGCCCGCTCCTTCTCGGTCGATACGGCTAAGAAGGCTCTATATCACGCTGCCGCCGTCACCTCTTCGGGCCACATGGTGGCGCTCTTCGACATAGCGACAGAGATGCTCGGGCGCTGCGGGCTGAAGGAAAAAGAGGCGCGCTCCATCCTGATGCCGCTCGTCGAGAGCACTATCGCTAATCTCAAGCAGCTTGTGCCCGCGAAGGCTCTGACCGGAACCTTCGCGCGCGCAGATATAAAGACGGTTCGCCGTCACCTGGAAGCGATTCGCCGGGAAGAGATAGTTGATGCGCTGGCGGCCTACAGGGTTCTGGGAAGACGCTCAGTCCGCCTTGCCGGAAAACGCGGGGCGGGCAGTCAAGCGCTGGAGGCTATTCTCAAATTGCTGGACGATGTAGTTCTGGATGACGTAGTTGAAGAGTGAATCAAAAAAGAAGCCGCGCCTCTTTTGAAGAAGCGCGGCACCTGTTGTTTGGTTAGAGCGTCCGGTTAGTAGCCTCTGTAGCCGTCAGCATAACCGTTGGCGAAAGCCTGTCGGAAATACTGTCGATACGCTTCACGGTCTCCGTAGCGCGAGTTGTAGTCCTTGTCACCGCTACGAAACTGTCCCTCGTCCGCGTAGTTGTAGCCTTCACCACGGCTGCGGTCTTCCATACCCGCCTTGCGGCCTTCGTTGTAGCCCGCGTTCAGAGCGGTCTGACGAGCCTCGTAAGAGCCGCCGTAGTTCGAGTAGTTGTCATTGTTCCTGTAGCCGCCATAGCCCCCATTGTTGTACCCGCCGTTGTTGTAGCCACCGTTATTGTAGCCACCGTTGTTGCCGTAGCGTGCGGCTTCGCGCTGGCGACGGCGCTGCTCGCGCTCCCATTCACGTTGACGACGGCGCTGCTCGCGCTCGTACTGGCGCTGGCGCTCGTATCGGTCGTTCTGGTACTGCGCCTGAGTAGTTACGCTCGATGCGAATCCTATCCCTAGCAGTAATGAGACACCTAGAATTGCGCTACCTATTCTGTTCTTCCAAGATTTTGTTTGCATCTTCAATAACTTCCTCCCTTGGCCATATAAGCTAACAATCGCCGTGCCGCTCCGGCGCGACTCAGGAAGTTATGGCTTTAGAAGCAGTTACGATTTGAGCGAAATAAAGCCTGCCTCATATCGTGTTGTCATAGCTAACAACTGTAGCAAAAAGGTGAGTTGATATAATACAAGGCATTTGTGCAGATTGACTGCGCCGCGCGGCGTATATCTTCGGCGCATCCTCAGATTGTAAGGGATTAAATATTGGCCGGCTCCAGCAGGCTTCAGGGCTTGCTTCCGGCCATCATGATGTCCAGGCCGCTTAGCGTGTAGCGTATGAGCATCTGGTCGCGTATCGAGGGCCAGCAGCGTTCGAAGTCCTGGCCCGTGGCGGCCGGGTGCGACATGAAGACCACACGCGCGCTCTCTTTGAGGTTGCGCGCAGCTTCTACGCGGGCCTGTTCGTCTTCGCTTCCCGACCGCTTCACCTTGGCGCGTCTGTAGGCGAGCACCTGCCCGTACATTTCGCCGTAGGGAGTGTGGTTCATTCTGAAGCGAACGTCTTTCTCGTAGTCTTTACGGTGCCTGTATTCCTGGTAGCGTCTGAGGATATTCATGAGCTTTACTGTTTAATCCTCTCGGGGATATTGAGGTTGACAAGGAACTGCTGGGAATCCGCGTGATGAAGAGCCAGTAAGATACAACAATCGGAGAAAAGTAAAAAGGAGAATATGAAACGGGCGCCATGCGCCGGGCAAGAGAGAGAGCTTGCTTTTCTTTTACCCGTCACGCGGCCCCTGACGCCTGCTTTTACTTTTTCCCTTCTTGGCGTTAGAGTTTAGGCAACTCCCCCGGCTTGGTTTTTGACCTTTGGAAAGGAAGCTTCCGTCTCTTAAGAAGCCATGCACAGCACACCCAGCGCAAGTTACACCGTCACCCTGCGCGTGAAGTTAGCCAGTCGCGCGGGCACGCTCGGAGAAGTCACCACGGCCATAGGCCACGCGGGCGGCGACATAGGAGCCATAGATATCGTCAGCGTCAATCGTGATTCCATAGTGCGCGACATCACGGTTCAGGCCGGTTCCATAGAGCATGAGAACGAGATAATAGAGGCCCTGCGCGACATAGACGGCGTGGAGGTGGTCAACGTCTCCGACCGCGTCTTCCTCATGCACATAGGCGGCAAGATAGAGGTCGTCAGCAAGACGCCTCTGAAGACCCGCGCAGACCTTTCCATGGCCTACACGCCGGGCGTCGCGCGCGTCTGCGAAGCCATTCACCAGGACCCTGAGAAAGCCTTTAACCTGACCATCAAGAAGAACACTGTCGCCGTCGTCACGGACGGTACGGCTGTGCTTGGCCTGGGCGACATAGGCCCCGCTGCGGCCATGCCCGTCATGGAGGGAAAGGCCATGCTCTTTAAGGAGTTCGCGGGCGTGGATGCATTCCCCATCTGTCTTTCCACGAAAGACCCTGACGAGATTGTGCGAACCGTCAAGAACATAGCGACGGCTTTCGGCGGCATAAACCTGGAGGATATCTCTGCCCCGCGCTGCTTCGAGATTGAAGACCGCTTGAAAGAGGAGCTGGACATTCCGGTCTTTCACGACGACCAGCACGGCACCGCCGTGGTCGTGCTGGCGGCTCTCATCAACGCGCTTAAGATTGTAGGCAAGGAGATGGGGAGCGTTAAGGTGGTGGTCAACGGCGTCGGCGCCGCCGGCGTAGCCTGCACGAAGATAATCATGGCGGCGGGCGTGAAGAACATAGTCGGCTGCGACCAGGCCGGGGCCATCTATCCGGGCAGGGGCGAGCACATGAACTGGATTAAGGACTGGTACGCGCAGAACACCAACCCGAATCAGGAGAAGGGAACGATTCACGACGTGATACGCGGCGCGGATGTCTTCATGGGATTGTCCGTCCCCGGAGTCATCAACGCCGAAGACGTGAAGAACATGGCGGAGCAGCCCATAGTCTTTGCCATGGCGAACCCCACGCCCGAAATCATGCCCGAAGAAGCAGAGCCGCACGTGGCCGTGATGGCCACGGGTCGCTCCGACTATCCGAACCAGATAAATAACGTGCTCTGCTTTCCGGGCATCTTTCGCGGGGCGCTGGCGTGTCGCGCCTCTCGCATCAACGAGGAGATGAAGCTGGCGGCGGCGCACGCCATAGCCGCGCTCATCACCGTAGAGGAGCTGCACCCGGAATACATAGTCCCGTCCGTCTTCGACAAGCGAGTGGCAGAGGCGGTGGCGCGAGACGTGGAAGAAGCGGCATACCAGACGGGCGTGGCCCGCCGCGAGCGCTCCTCCACGGAGCCGTTGATATAATAAGCAGGGCCGCCACGCACGCTCTTCCCGGGCATCACCGGCGGCCCCGCCTTAAACGCCACAACCCGGCACGCAATCAAAACAGGCCGTGAAGAGAATGAACATCACCATTACAGATAAGAGGCCCCTGCTCACGGCGAATCAATTAGGCGAGCGCTCTTTGTACGCTGTTGCGTATGTGGTGGGGCTGCCTCGAGAATGTTTTGTCCGGTCAGGAGGTGGCTACTAATGGGTTACGCGCGCCGCAGGCCGAAGCGACTCGGCGAGAAGCTTTTACAGATTCGTAATGGCCTTGGCCTTTCTCAATCCGAGATGTGCAGGCGTCTTCAGGTTGAAGACGAGATTCCCTATACCCGAATCTCAGATTTTGAGTTGGACAAAGCCGAACCGACTCTGATGACACTCCTTCAGTATGCACGCATCTCAGGCCTGCCTATGGAGGTTCTGGTTGACGACTACCTGGACTTGCCGGTAAAGCTCCCGGGCCCCGCCAGTCACGAAGAAAGCAGGCGCAAGTCCGCCTCACCCCGCAAGAAGCGTTAGTGAATCGGCTCTTGAAACCGGCCTGCCGTTCAGCTTTCAGAGTCCTGACGGCTGCGGCGTCTGTACTCGGAGGTCTTCTTCAGGCCCACGAGCTGCACTTCGTTGGAGTTTCGCCCGAACTGCGCCGTCACCTGGTCTCTCATCCCCAGCACAAGGTTGTGGAATACCCACTCTGCGGCTACAGCATTGTCGCGCGCTATGGCCAGAGCCCCCTCGGCCCGCGTCTCCGCCTCGTGTGCATTGCGCATGGCCGTCTCGGCCGCCGTCATCGCCTCCATAGAGTAATGCGGATTGGCGGGAGCGTAACCGGCAATCTCCTTCAACCCGTCGAAGCTCTCCGTGTCGCTTGCTAAAATATTGGTCGGAATCCTTTTAGATTGGTCTTTAGCCATAATGAGTAACTCCTACTAGCGTGAGAAATAAGGAAAAAGCCCGATGAAGTGGCGCAATCCTATGCTAGATAAAGCCAAAGCGCAAGAGATTTATTCAACCCTCCTTTAGAACCAAATTTCGTCCCATTGTCTAATAATGATACGCCATTAGCTTCTAACCACCCGGCATTAGCTTCTAATTGAGTACCATTATTAACTAATCATGCCTATTTAGCTTCTAATGACCCGTCACCAGAAGC
The DNA here is from genome assembly GCA_036389875.1 of Pyrinomonadaceae bacterium. GTDB lineage: Bacteria > Acidobacteriota > Blastocatellia > Pyrinomonadales > Pyrinomonadaceae > JACVRN01. The sequence goes on along the minus strand of DASVVZ010000037.1, from coordinate 13,354 downwards.
TAACAGCGGCTCATTAGAAGCTAATCAACCGTCACCGGAAACTAATGACACGCCTTTAGAAGCTGAGACCAGGCTCGCAGAAACTAATCAACCGTCACCAGAAGCTAATCAGCCCATCTTAAGCTCTAAGCACGCGTGCTTAGAGCTTAAGAACTCATCACCAGAGCCTGAGCAGTCCATCTTGGAATCAGCTTCGCCTGAAAGCTCCCGCTATATGAGACGTGACAAGGCTGTATGAAAAGTCTGACTCAACGCACGGTCGGACGACTATTGACATCCTTCCGAAGCAGTAATATCGTGCCCTGCGTCTGCTCCATGCACGCCCTTCTAATGAGTGCCTTATCTCGTTAGACTCATGTTCGACGGGCGGTAAACTTCAGCCCCGAGATGTATTAGACCGGCGAGGGCAGTACTCCTTACCTTTTCGGATATTAGGCCGACATAAGCGGTGAAAGCCGGCCACAGCAGAAAAATACCACCACCAGCGGTCCAATTATAGTTAGGTTTCTATCTCTTTGGAATGTATGGGCAAATATCGAGTGCTGATTAATGGCGAGAACTTCCTGCTTGATTTCGATGGGCAGCTTCGGAAATTGGGTTTCTACGTGACGCGTGCTGTTGATGCACAGGATCCTGATGAAGCGGAATTGACTGCGGTGGATTTGGTGCGCGAAGATTCTCGCTTGAAAGGTAATGTCCTAAACGAGCGTGATGATCCCCCGATGCTTTATGCTGAGGATGTCGAAGAGATTGAAGAATCTGATAGTGAGGTGAATGTGAATACAGGCTTTTCGTGGTTCACCGATGGCGAAACCTAACAACTCATTCAACGCGAGCGGAAATAGCATGACTTTCATCGACAACTTGGATACCATTCGCAGATATTTCCCGCCGCGTTAATTCGGGCGTTAGATTGGGGCTCACAAAATTGCGAGGGTAAGATAATGGAAGATGCTGAGAAGCCCGGCAATCAAGACCGGGAAGCATTAATAAAGCATATACTTGAAGAGTTGGACAGGGATGCACTCGCAAAAGAAATCATTACACGATTACACCCACCTACAAAGAAGAATATCTTCCTTGATGCCCTTAAACATCCCGTTGTCTTACTTATTTTAGGTTTTGCTTTAACTGGTATCGTGGGAAATTGGCTAGCGTCTTTTTGGCAAAACAGACAATGGGAAAGACAACAACTGCGGCAGATACAACTTAAAGACGTAGAAACCAAATACGCTCTCATCGATGAGCTTACGAGATACGTTGAGAAGAACAATGTTGCCGGTAGAGATGTATATGGCTCATGCTGTGTAGGAAGGCCAGAGCTTGATGAAAGTAGTTATAAAGATACCATAACCAAGCTTGAAGTATGGGGAACAGCTATTGATAGCTGGCGCAGTTATTCCCCAATCTTAGAGCGTAAAATCACACTTTATTTTAGAGACCCGGAAATACATAAGCTTTTTAAAGAGATACGCGTAATTGGGCTTAAGCTAAAGGATATTTACAACAGCCTGAAGCGTTTATATAAAGACCCTGAGAAGAATCGAGAGGAACTTGAAGGACTCAGAGACTTTATGTCAGCGCGGCACACTGAATTTGATAGCAGGCTCGGGCAAGAGACCACAAAGCTGGCTGATTTGATACAAATAATGAACAAGGAAATACAGGCAGATATAAAAAGCGGCGTTTGATGGTAAGACAATCTAACAACTCATTCAACCGGAGCGGAATGAGTTTGATTATCATCGATGACTTGGATGCCATTCATAGAAATTTCCCGCACGGTTAATTCGGGCGTTAGGCGCTTGCCCATTGCTGAGAAATCACTGTTGAACTTAGCAGCATTCCGTTTCGTAATAGCCTTAAGGAGGTGAAAGAGGATGTATTGTTCATCTTGTGGCGTGGTGGTCGCGCAGGGCTTGAGCTATTGTAATTATTGTGGCGCGAAGTTGACTGGTGAGAAAGGCGATAGACTCATCAAATCATCAGAAGTGAAACCTGAATCGCTCGTGTGGGGAATGGTAGCGGTCATGGTCTTCGGCTTCGTAGCCATCACGTTCCTCATGATGGCAATGAAAATGGTCGGCTTAAGTGTGGGTCAGATTTTCGCTTTCACGATACTGAGCTTTCTAATAATGCTGCTGGTCGAAGGCGTGTTCATTTGGCAGTTGTTGCGCCGCAAGCGTGGTACTGAACAAACAGGCGGTACTGCGCTATCAAAGGAGCTAACTACGAAAGAGCTTGAGGCGGCACAGGCGCGAGTACTGCCAGAGGCTATGCCGAGCGTAACTGAGCACACGACCCGATCATTTGAGCCGATCTACAGAGAGCGAAAATGAAAATGAAGGCTCGCCCTTAAGTCAGCCCGCGCCTAACAGCTAATTGAACCGGAACGCGGGATTGCAATTCTTTCATGCTTGTCTACTGAATAACAGAGCAAAGCCTGCAAGAGAGAGCCTGGAAGTGTGAGAAATATAAAAGCCCGCGAGTTTATAGGCTCGCGGGCTTTGCCCTTGCTCGTTTGCCCCCTTGTTCGGGCGAGGATTGAATAGGTGCGTCCGTTACTCTTTGATGACGGTCTTGGTCTCGGTCTCGCGCACGGCGACGGTGTCACGACCGCGACGACTGCGTGAGGCCAGAAGCGCTATGGCTATAATGGTGATGAGCGCCACCGCGCCCAGGGCCAGATAGAGCGGGTCTATGCCCGTCGTGCGCTCGACCGGCGTACTGCTCTTCTGCGTGGTAGTGGTAGTCGAGGTCTGTCTGCTGTTGTTACTTTGAACGGTCTGCGCGGGCTGGGCCGGCTGCTGCGTCGTGGTGGTAGTGGTGGTGCTGTTCTGCGCGAACGCGGGCACGCCCAGAGCCATGACGAAAACCAATATTGTAAGCCAACGTCTCATCTTCAATTCGCCTCCTTCGATTAACCGCCTCTGTCCTCTTACGCTGCACTGAAACGCCGCACGTCCCCGGTCAAAAGCCACTATCCTGTAAATTATCAGTACAGCAAAAAGAAGCCCCAGCGATGATTCAGCGACTCGCGTGCCAGAGAAGAAATTCACGGCCGCGGACGCCGAAGAGACGCAGAGAGAGAGAGGGGGGCGCTGAGAAGATTCAATTCTCTCTCAGCGCCCCCTGCGCGTCTCATGGGAGTCCGCGGCCGTGAAGTATTACTTCTAACCGATAAACTTATATCCAGCGCGGTGGACTGTGATGATGTAGTGCGGGTCTGCCGGGGAGTCTTCGATTTTGTGACGCAGCTTGGCTATGTGCATGTCCACGGTGCGCGTGAGCGGGAAGCCGTCGTAGCCCCAGACGGCGTCAAGCAACTGGTCGCGCGTGATAACTTCGCCCTTGTGCTCAAGGAAGTACCTGAGCAGCCTGAACTCACGCGGCGATAGGTCAAGGGCGCGGCCATTCTTGTAGGCCTCAAGGTTCTTGAAGTTGAGCAACACGTCTCCGAAATGCGCCTGCTCGAAGGCATCTTCGGCGCGGTTGGTGCGGCGCAGGATAGCTTCCACGCGCGCCATCAGCTCAAGGAAGCTGAAGGGCTTGGTGACGTAATCGTCCGCGCCCGTCTTGAGGCCGACGACCTTATCTATCTCCTGCCCGCGCGCCGTGAGCATGATGATGGGCGTCTGGTTGCCGCTCGTGCGCAGGTGCTTGCACACGTCCAGCCCGCAGACCTTCGGAAGCATGACATCCAGAATTATCAAGTGATGCGCCTTGTCGGTGGCGAGCTTCAAGCCCGTGGCCCCGTCGCGCGCGACCTCCACGGTGTAGCCTTCGTAGGAGAAGCCGTCGCGCAGGGCCACCGCCATAGCCTGGTCGTCCTCTATGATGAGAACCTTTCGCATGGGCTGCATCTCGAAATCCGTCAGAGCGCGATGCTGTGTGCGGTTCATGGCTTCCACATTCTCACGATTGAGGGTCTGAGTTTGACCGACGCCTTCACTCTGCATAACGAATTAATCTCCGCAAGGGTTCTCTATTTCAGGTTGCCCGCTTGAACCAGATTGCCGCCGAGCGCCTGATTGTCCTTGTGCCCGGCCGTCTCTTCCGCCGCTCTTTCTTTGACGGGAAGGCGTATGGTGAAGGTGCTGCCGCGGCCCTGCTCGCTCTCCACTGTGACGCGCCCCTTGTGCGCTTCGACTATGTGCTTGACGAGCGAGAGACCGAGACCGCTCCCGCGCGATTCGTGAACAAGGCCCGTGCAGACGCGGTAGAATTTTTCAAAGACCTTCTGCTGCTCTTCGCGGCTCAAGCCTATGCCGTGGTCATGCACGCCTATGGTGACAAAGCCCTTCTCTTGCCCAAGCTCTACCTCTATCTCGTGCGCCGCGCCCGAATATTTGACGGCGTTGTCCAGAAGGTTTATCAGCGCCTGCGCGATGGCTTCCGCATCCACGAAGACGGGCGGCAGAGGCACGGGCGGCTCCGTCACATGTACGGAGAAGCCGCGCTGCTTGAGCTGTATGTCGAAGGTCTTGAGCGTCGAGTAAACCAGCGCCGACGGGTCGGTCTCGTTGAAGTCGTAGGTCTTGCGGCCCGACTCTATGCGCGAAAAATCCAGTATGTTGTTGACCAGCTGCGTGAGCCTGCGGCTCTCCGTCTCGATGTACTCGCCGTACTCGCGTATCTTCTCCTCGTCGGAGACGCGCCCCATCTTGAGGAACTCGCCGAAGACGCGTATGGAAGCCAGGGGAGTGCGAAGCTCGTGCGAGACATTCGAGACGAAATCCGTCTTCATCTGAGAAAGCCGCATCTGTCGCTGCGCTGCCCTGAGCGCAAGGACGATGCCCGAGAGCAGCGCCACCGTCATCAGTATGGAGAGCGTCAGGTTGAGCTTGAAGTTCCATGCGGCCCACTGCGCAGGCGTGCGGTGACGGCTGCGAATCGCCAGCCGCCAGTCTGAATAAAAGGGTAGCCAGACAAAGCTCTCGTCGTCGAGCCCCTTGACGGGCTGGGTGGAGAAGACTGTCTTGTCCTTCTCGTCGTAAACGGTGACGATGATGCTGTCCTGCTTCTCCGCGGGGAAGAAGCGCGGCAGGGTGCTGGTGATGGTCTGCGGCAGATAGATTTTGCCGAACATCTCCTTGTCTATAATCATTCCCGCGGCGCCTATGACGCGCGCGTGATTGTCTATGATTGGCTTGAAGACCACGCGGTTCTCAGGGTCGCGCTCTTCTATAGTGAGAGCGCCGCTCGTGGCCTTGCCTTCTTCGTTGAGAATACGCAGAGGGGCTACGAGCATGTTCGCCGTGCGGACTTCATCTGCGGGCGGGTCAAGGGTGCGCGACTGGTCGTAGGGGTCGTAGAAGAAGATTTGCGCTCCGCCTTTGCCGTCGAAGGTGGCTATGAAGAGGCGCTTAGCGCCGTCCACCGAACACTTGCCGAAGGGGAAGACCTCCGGGCTCACGCCGTTCTCTATAGAAGAGGCGGGGATGTTCAGCACCTTCTCCGCGTTGTTCCGGTAGAAGAACTTTATCTCCTTGGAGACATCCATCAGATAGTTCTTTCTCCACACCACGTCGGCTACCGTTGATGTCTCTTCCAACTCGGAGAGCGACCAGTACTGAAGCGCAAGCAGGCTCAGGAGCGGGACGAGCACAGTCACGAGCCCCACCAGCAGTATATGATTTCGCAGGAACTTCTGAAATTTCGTCACGTCTCTTAAGCACCTCTACTTCGAGCCGCGCATAACATACAACAAACGGGGCGCGCGAGTCTGTAGGAGCCGGCCGCTTTTTACAACACTTTTACAAGATTTACGACTATTTACCCCTCTTTGATGACATTTACAGGAGGGAAGCGTACTTTGCGATTGACCTCGCAGGTACATGTTTGAAAGCAGCGAAAAGGAGAGATCATGAGAAACAATATTCCGAGAAGCCTATTGAGCATTTTTGCGGCGCTTCTGTTGTTAGCGGCGCTGGTGGCGCAGAGCGCATTAGCCAGAACATCGACGAGCCTTGTCGTACAAATCCCCTTCGACTTTCAGGTGGCGGGCAGGACGCTTCCCGCAGGCCGGTACGTGATAGAGCGCAGCACGCTCTTTTCGGCTGAGGGCCTGAGCCTGCGCAACACGGACAAGAAGCATGGCGCGTTTGTTCTGACCTCTACGGTTCAGTCCAACATTAGACAGAGCGGGTCACGTCTGGTCTTTACGCGTTACAAAGACCAGTACTTCCTTTCGCAGTTCTGGACTGCGGGCGAAGCGAGCGGGCGAGAGCTGGTTAAGTCCGACAGGGAGCTCAATGTCGAGCGCGAGATAGCCAGGGCCGGAACGGCGCCGGAGCGAGTCTCCGTAGCCGCCGTGCAGAAGTAGTAGGCCGCGCCATCAGAGCGGGCCACAGGCATTCGCATCAACTGGCCGTGATGCGACCACTGCGCCTGCCTCAGCCTCTCTACGGCGTCTCGGCGGTGAATAAAGTTTTACTGGCACTCACCGCCGAAGACGCAGAGAGAGAGAGAGAGAAAGAGAGAGGCTGAGACAGGCGCGGAGAATCGAGTTAAAGGGTGTTGCCGGAGTCTCTTTCCTATTCCTTTCTGAGCTTCGGCGGCTGGCGGTGCAAGGGGAGAGCGCTAAGTGTTGGGGAAGGTCGCAATTTCCAAGGGCTAGAAGGCGCGGCTACAGGGGCGCTCTCCCCGGCCCGCTTCTCACACAACCTGCTTATCCTCTCTCAACTGCTTTGCAATCAACGGCACTATGCGGCGCGGGACGGCTATGGCCTCCTTTATGTGGCGCGCGTGCGTGAAGTGTCCCGCAACATAAACCCCGGGGACATTCGTCTCGAAAGTCCCTGCATCGTAAACGGGAATCTTCGTCAGCCCGGAAGAGACTGTCTCCACGCCTAGCTGTTGCATCAACGTGAAGTCGGCTTCGCTTCCTACGAGTATGAAGACTACATCGTTGGGAATCGTGATGGACTCTCCGTCTTCCCTCAGTATGCGAACTTCGCGCTCGCGTATCTCTTCCAGCCCTTTGAAGAAGATGACTTCCAGACGCCCCAGTGCGATGACGCGCTCCAGTGGCTCGCGCACCCAGTGCTTGATCGCGCCCTTTTTAGGGTCGCGGTTCTCCCAGTCGGCCCTCCAGATGGCCATCCTCGTGCGAGCGCCGTGCTCGGCCAGAAAGAGCGCGGCCTCGGCTGCGGAGTTCCCGCCGCCGACAACGAGCGCGTCCTTGCGCACGTACGGGAAAGGCTCAGCGAATCTGTAGTGAACCTTGGGCAGATCTTCGCCCGGCGTGCCGAGCCTTCGTGGGCGGGCCATCGCGCCCGTTGCAAACAGCACTCGTCGCGCGCAGTAGCTCCCGCGCGTAGTCTCTACCCTGAAGCCTTCGGCCGCGCTGCCTGCTATCTGTACTACCTCTTCCTCCGTGTTGATGTTCAAACTATGCTCAAGCGCGAAGTGGACATAGTGCGATAACAGTTCTTCTCGCGTTGGCTTTTCACGACAGGGCTTGAGCGCGCCCTCGCGCATCTCCAATTCGTTGACGGTGGAGAAGACGGTCAGCCCCACGGGATAGTGATAGACCGTGTCGGCAATCAGACCCTTCTCGATAACCAGATAGCTCAGGCCCTCGGATGCAGCCACGTCCGCCGCGGACAATCCGGCTGGCCCCGCGCCTATGATAAGTAAATCCAGATGCACTTCGCTCATAAAGTTAAAGTCCAGAGTTCGGAGTCTAGAGTCTGTCGCACGCGAGAGTCAAACAGCCTTCCGGCTCTAAACCTTTTAGAAGATTAAATGGCCTTCGGCGACGATTACGGAAGGGCCGCCGACGCGCACTTCTTCGACTCGCCCCTTTTCGCCGCGTATCTCCGCGTCTATGCGGCTGGGCCGCTCTATGAAGTCGCCCTGCTCTATGCGAAAGCGAAAGACGCCTTCGCTCGGCCGCGAGTCGAGCGCCCCGTGATAGACAAGATAGCTTGAAAGTGCGCCGGCGCAACTGCCCGTCGCAGGGTCTTCTGGGATGTTGTCGTCGGGCGCGAACATGCGCATGTGCGCGCGCGAACCCTGTTCCGCTTCGCGCACCTCTCGCGTGAAGACGCAGCAGCCGGTCGCGCCGTGCGCCCTGTAGATTGCGGAGAGCTGGGCGGGGTTGATGCGGCAGCGGCTCAGGGCCATCAGGGAGTTCACGGGCACAAGCAGAAAAGAGATGCCTGTAGAGACGACTTCAATCGGCAGGCTCTCGTCAAAATCCTCAGGCGAAAGACCGATTGCGCGCTCTATCTCTGCGCGAGCGTCGGCGCCCTCCACGCTTGCCAGGGTTTTGTATTCGCCCTGCGTCATCACCACCCGGCTCGGCTCATTGTTCCGGAACTCTATGTCGACCGGCAGCACTCCTATCCCTATCTCCTGATGCACGCGCACCAGCCCCTGGCCTCCTTCTGGCGGCGGGACAACGCCCTCGTGCGCCAGCAGGTTCCAGGTTCCGACGACCGGGTGGCCCGCCATCGGGAGCTCACGCGCGGGGGTAAAGATGCGCAGCCTTCTTAAGGCACGCTCGTCCTCCGCGGGCAGCACAAAGACCGTCTCCGACAGATTCATCTCACGCGCAATCTTCTGCATGGAGCTTTCTTCTATCCCTTCGGCTTCGGGAAAGACCGCCAGGGGATTTCCACTGAAAGCATTTTTCGTAAAAACGTCCAGCTGTATGAAACGATGCCGAGCCATATTTTGACGACCGCCTTTCGCTAACAGAGTAATGACCAGGCATCATTGCGGCAAACGTCGAGCCGGGTCAAGCCCGGGCCTTATTCATGGCGTCGCGGTCGAAAATTATCTGTTGACATTTACATTTACTGCGATTATCGTGCGGTCGCCCACAGGGTTCCAACGTTCCGGCTGGCGTATGCGCCATGCCAGTTCATCTCGCTTTTTAATCCTGAAATTCCATAACGGCCGGGTCAGGCTGGCCTGTTATATACCGGCTTGCAGGTACATCTTTAATAGGTGCGTCAGCGCCGATAGTGCGCCGCCGCGCTCTTGCTTACGAAGAGCGCGTGGATTCTTTGCTCACCTGAGTCAACACGCTGTTCTTTACACGGGCGCAGCCGCCTGAGCGCCACAGTAGATACACATTTTCAACCGGCCTTTCTCCAAGAGAGGCACGAGCGCGCCTTACTGGCCAGACGGGCCGGTGACACAGGAGAAGATAATGCTGAACATAGAAACTCTGGACAAAGTGATAGCCATGGTGGTTGTCCTTCTTGCGCTGAGCCTCTTTGTGCAGGCTTTGCAGGGATGGCTGAAAAAGCTCTTCAAGATTAAGTCGCTACAGATAGAGAATTCGCTGGTACATCTGTACCAATACGTGCTGAACAAGAACGACATGGAGAGCCTGAACAGGGTAACGCACAATTCACCTGTCCTGCGTACGGTTCTTCCGGGCACGACTCACCCGGCAGACCGCGACCCGCAGGTCAAAGCCCTGTACGACGGCGTGATGCGAGAGTTTAAGAAGGTGGGGCGACTGACTGCGAGCGGCAAACTGATGCTCGACTCCATCTCGCAGGACGACCTGCTCAAGTTCATGGGCCGCATGCCGGTCGCCGGAATCATAGCCGAGATATTTCCCGACTCGGCCACCAGGTTTACCGAGATGCGGACGCAGATCGGTGATTTTCTGGAGGCGTATCAAAAGGTAAAGACCGAATATCAGGCGGTCGTTACCGGGCCGGAGTTCCAGAAGTTTGAAGAACTGCTAACGCCGCTTCTCACCGATATAGACAAATTCTTAAGCGGAGCAAGCGATGATTCCGGCGTAATCCTTGACGACATAGCCAAGCTCAGGGAGATAAAGCCGGAAGAAGTGAACAAGTTGATTCGGGATTTACCCGCGAGGATAGCCGCCGTCAGGGCTCAGGTACAGGCGGCTGAAGGCAAGCCGGAGGATAAAGCAGAGGTGCTCAAGGCTCTGGGAATCATGGAGAAGTCGCTGTGGAGCCTCTCGACAGGGATTGAGAGCATCATAGCCGGGTTCGCTCACATACGAGACCTCAAGACCAGCATCGAAAACTGGTACGACACTGTGATGCAGAGCTTCGAAGAGCGCTACTCGCGCAGCATGAGGACGTGGACGATTATCATTAGCGCATTCGTGGTCATATTAATGAATGCCAACATTATCAACATCTATAGAGACATCTCGACGAACGACACTAAACGCGCCATATTCCTGCAAGCCGCAGAGAGGTATCGCGCCGCTAACTCGACAGCTTCAACTGCCACTGCACAGACAGGAACGACAGGTGCGGCGCCGAGCGCTTCCCCCGTTGCTTCTCCCGCTGCTTCTCCCGCTGCTTCTCCCGTTGCTTCCCCTGGCGCTTCTACTGCGGCCTCGCCAGTAGCTTCGCCCTCTCCTACGGCAATGCCTAGCCCCCAGCCCTCGGCTGCTGCAACACAGGGGGCTAAGCCCGCAGCTTCGCCATCGTCTACGCCGAAGAACGAGATCGCGGCCTTCTACGATGACGGGAAGAAAGTTATGAACGACAACATAGATGATTTGACCAACATAGGTCTTCAAGGGCCGGGATGGATGGTAGAAAAAGTGCCGCCTTTTATCAGTGGTTTTTCAAGTAACCCGGGCGCGAGCATCTGGCGCGCTCTCAGAGCGCTTCTGGGTTGGTTCATCATGACCATGCTCCTGAGCGTGGGCGCACCGTTCTGGCAGGACGTGTTGGAATCGCTCTTCGGCCTCAAGAACAAGTTGCGGCAGGATACGGGAACGAAGAACGTCGAGAATAAATCCGGCGAAGGCCAGCCCAAGGCAGCTTAAGCCGCATCAGGCCGGGCACGGTTGGAAAAACTTCACCGCCCGGATGCAGAGAGACGCGTAGATAAGCGCAGAGAAATCGAATTGCTCAGCGCCACTAACGAGTTTCTCTGCGTCCCGGCGGTGAATCTCAATATAGGCGGTCGTTGCGCTCTCTTCGGAACGCTCGCTATAATGCCTCAATCTTGAAAGAACAAAATCAAACAGACGTGCAACACACCGCTCCTAGCCGCGCGCTGGCCGAAGGCTTGCGCGGCATTCTCATTCCATTTACGACTCCGTTCGACGAAGGCTCCGAGGTGGATTTGCGCGGCCTCGGCTCGAACCTTGAGAAGTGGAACTCGGCCGGGGCGAGCGGCTTCGTGGCGCTAGGGTCAACGGGCGAGCGCGTGCATTTGACCGAACGCGAGTGCCTGCGGGTAATCGAGACCGCGCGCTCAAGCATCCCGGCCCCTCTCCCGCTAATAGTAGGCGCGGGCCAGCAGAGCACGCGACTGACCATTGAGGAAGTGAAGCGCTGGGCGTCGGCGGGCGCGGGCGCGGTGCTGCTGATAACTCCAAGCTATTATCGCGCGGAGATGACCCAGGCCGCGCTCGGGCGCTTCTACAGGGAGGTCGCCGACGCGTCCTCGGTTCCGGTTATGCTCTACAACATACCGCAGTTGACCGGCGTCACCATCGCGCCCGAGACGGTGGCGGAGCTCGCCGCGCACGAGAACATCACAGGCATCAAGGACAGCTCCGGCGATATAGTCGCCCTGGGCGAGACGCTGCGTCTTGTGCCGGAAGGTTTCTCTGTATTGACGGGACACGGCTCGGCCCTGCTGGCTGCGCTGGGGATGGGCGCGACCGGTGCAATCCTTGCCGTGGGCTGCTTTGCTCCGCGCGCCTGCGTGGAGCTTTACCGCGCGTTTCAAGGGGGGGAGTATGAACGCGCGCGTAGCTTGCAAAGAAAGCTTGCCCTGCTTGTGCGAGGGGTGATGGGGCGCTACGGCATTGGCGGCATCAAGGCCGCCATGTCCGAAGTCGGCTTTGAGGGGGGACGCGTGCGCCCGCCTCTTTCTATGCCTGCGGACAGCGCGAGGGCCGAGATCGCAGGGCTTCTCAAGGAGTCGGGGCTGTTCGATGAAGAGGCGCGGGAGCCTCAGTCAAATCAAGGAGTCGGAGCAGGAGCTAAATGAGCCGTACATTACCAGCATGTTTCAGTACGCCGGAAGAGGCTGCGCTGCGCATAGAGGCGCTGCCATTCGAGAACATCCCGCACCAGACCAGACTGTTTCTGGATTACCTGCGAGGCGAGCCCGAACTCCTGCGCTTTTATCCTTCGGCCGTGGGCTTTCATCAGGACGTGTCTCAGCGAGCGCCTGAAGTCCTGGCCGCTCATAAGACGGATCGCAAGGTTCTCTGTGATGCGCTCGAAGCTTTGAATAGAGGGTGGGGCGCCGGCCAGAAGACCATGGACTCAATCGCGCGACTGCGAGAATCAGACTGTGTGGCAGTCGTGACCGGCCAGCAGGCGGGGCTCTTCACAGGCCCGCTCTACACCATCTACAAGGCGCTCTCGGCTGTGAAGCTCGCGGGCTGTCTGACGGACAGAGGCACTAAGGCCGTGCCCGTCTTCTGGATTGCCACCGAAGACCATGACTTTGAGGAAGTCGCCACGGCCGAGTTCATAGGATGCGATTGCAGGCTGTCGGAAGTCTCCGTCTCGCCCGACATGCACCGCGAAGGCATGCCGGTCGGAAGCGTTCGACTTGACGAATCAATAGGCGAGACGGTGGAGCGGCTGTTGACGGTGCTGCCGGAAACCGAGTTCACGCCCGAGCTACGAGCCATGCTGGTTGATTCGTGGTCTGCCGGCAGGGGCTACGGCGAGGCGTTCGCGCGCATGATGACGCACCTGATGAAGGATTACGGGCTCATCTTTCTTGACCCGCAGGACGCAAGCCTCAAGGCGCTGGCCGCGCCGCTTTACGCGGAAGCTGCAGGGCGTGCGCCCGAGATTGCCGCAGCCGTAGAAGCACGCAGCCGCGAGCTGGTGGAAGCGGGCTATCACGCGCAGGTGACGGCGACCGCAGACTCTTTCCCGCTCTTCCTGCTCAGCGCGGAAGGCTCTCGCCACGCCGTCACGCGCACGGAGAATGCCACATACAGAGCCAAAGAGACGGACACCGAATACACCGCCGAAGAGCTGGCCGCGATGGCGCGCCAGGAGCCTTCGCGTTTTAGCCCGAACGTGACCCTGCGCGCAGTCGTGCAGGACTACCTGCTGCCGACGGTCGTCTATCTTGGGGGCGCGGCCGAGATAGCCTACTTCGCGCAGACCACGGAAGTTTATAGAGTGTTGGGCCGCCCGCAGACGCCAATCCTGCCGCGCGCCAGCATGACGATTGTGGAGCACCGCACGGGGCGCACGCTCTCGCGCTACAACTTGAGTTTGAGCGACTTCTCCGCGGGACTCGACAGCGTACTGGCGCGCGTGGTCGAGGAGCACCTCGGCACCGAAGCCGCGCAAACCTTTGATGAAGCCGAGCAAGCCGTGGAGCGAGAGCTGGATAAGCTCAAGGAGCAGCT